>CAZKZX010000055.1:0-8976 GCA_964557335.1 uncultured Methanomicrobia archaeon
CTGTCTGGTCGGGGGGACAAGGACGTAAATACCGTTGTTGAACGAAGGGGGCTTTAAAATTAAAGTAAGAAATAAACTGACGGAGCGCCTGAAAGGTAAGAAATCGCTTGTTGCCTATATAATGGCGGGAGATCCTGACTTAGAAAAAACTGCCGAATACATTTGTGCCCTCTCGCGCGAGGTTGATGCGCTGGAGCTCGGCGTCCCATTTTCAGACCCGATAGCTGACGGTCCGGTAATACAACGGGCAGGTCAGAGGGCTCTTAAAGGGCGTCCTACAACGTTGGCTGATATTTTATCGCTACTTCAAGAGATTCAAACAGACGTCCCGACAATTCTCATGTCATATTATAACCTCATTTATCGCTACGGTGTATCAAAACTTGTACGCGACGCGCGCGACGTTATAGACGGTATAATCGTTCCTGATCTCCCCCTCGAAGAGGCTTCAGAGCTCAGAGAGCACTGCAATAATAACAACCTTTGTAATATCTTTCTGATAGCTCCAACCACCTCCAACGACAGAATGGCCCAAATCCTTAAGTCTACAAGTGGCTTTGCATACATCGTCTCCCGCCTCGGAGTTACTGGAGGTACAACAGATTACATACCGTTAAGAGGCCTTATTAGCAGAGTGCGGTCCGTTGAGAGACGGTACGAACTTTTTGAAGTACCTAAATTGGTGGGATTCGGCGTTTCAAAACCCTTAGATGTTAAAAATGTAATTTCTGCGGGAGCTGACGGTGCAATCGTGGGATCGGCGCTGGTTAGGGAGGTTGAAAACGGGATATCTCCTGAAGATCTTGCACACATTACTCGATCCCTTAAAAAAGCCACTATAAGTAAACTTGCTGAAGTTGAGACGTAATAGCATCTACCAAACTTAACGTGCGTGTTACTTTTCGTTGCTTCGTGACTACGGTGAAACGTGGGTGCCAGATTTCATACCTCGATTCCAAGTCTTCCAGCCATAATTAAGTAAAAACCAGCTAGCCCTCGCCATGTTCCCCATTTTTTGGCAATACTGCGCGCATCTCCGCTCGATATTTTTTTATCGTTGCAATAATAGTGCGAGATAATTTTCCTTAACCCCAAATCATCAGCAGGGAGCACCTCTAATTTATGCATTCCTCTGATTAGTGTGAGTTCTGCCGTCCAAACTCCAACTCCACGCAATTTACAGAGCTCATCGACGATTTCAATTGTATCGTTATGACTTTTGAGCGTCTCTAGATCTAGCTGACCGTTTGAGACTAACGCTGCTATGTCTCTGATATATTCCGCTTTTCTCGTGCTCAGCCCACACGAGCGAAGCTCCACAATCGTCGCTGACGCCAAGATTTCGGCTGTAGGAAAAGCATAGTAGATATTCTCATTAATTTTTATTACGTCGCCGAAAGTTTTAGTCAGTCGTTTTTGGAGGCTAAATGCCGCATCGAGCGAAATTTGCTGCTCCGTTATTGATGAAATCAATGCCTCAAAAACAGTTTGAGTTGCTGGACTTTTTAATCCTCTAAGTAGCTCGGTTAATTTTAACATAACGGGGTCACGGCTGACTTCTTTATAGAACTGCCTGAGTTCAAAATCTAAGTTAAAAAGATTAGAGACGATCCCTTTAGCAATGTTAAGACGCTCGTTTAAAAGCTCTCTCGTACCTCTTATCGCAACGAGAAGCTTGGGCTTATCGATTGTTCCGATAGATGAGACGACGATGAGAACTGGCTCATTTAGTAGTCGTATAACCTGCCAATACCTGCCCTCATCGTACTTACGAACTTGTTCGTCTCCATCTGAAAAAATTGAGGCACTTAAACTAAAATCAAATGGTGCGGCAGGAGATAATACTAGCTTCATATTAAAACGAAGATAAAAGGAAATGCAGAGGCGTCTTGAAGATCGGAACGTCAAACAAGAACAAGAAGCGCATTGATTGATGTTCAGTAGCGTGATCGACTCATCACGGAGTTACAAGTAGGCTCCTCCCGAAATCAACAGCTGCAGCTCTGCTCAACTGATCAAGCATATCAAAGCGTTTGCCAATTTTTTTAAAAACGCCTTCTATTACTTCCCTATCTGCTTTGTCCAGCTTGCTGACATTAAAGTTGCCTGTGAATCCTCGGGCATCCCAGACGTTTTCAGGGACTAACTGTTTTAGTGAAGCTAAGTAATCCGGGATCTTTTCCTTCCAGAGACCGGAAAAAACCGCAAAAACTGCTACCTTCTTTCCCATCAAAGCGGAACGATTTTCCTTCAAGAAGTCAACCACACTGTTGAGGGGTTTCCCGCCATATATTGGAGATCCAATTACAATTAAATCGTGATCAAGTTGCTTTACGTCTGTAACCTTTTTTACGTCGGCGGCACACTTTTCACTGATCCCTTCAGCAATCCAGTTTGCAATCGATTCTGTCGAGCCGTATTTGCTATCATATAGTACGATGCATTTCATACGTTGGTCTTGCGCATCAATATAAATAAAGATATCCTCATATGCGCCTAAAAGCGGATAATATCTCGACCAAGCGCGGAATCTATTGAATTTTTTCCCAGTTGCCCTATACGGGTAACTCTGTGCTTGTGAGCAAAAATTATTAAAGTAAACGCTGAAATGTGATAGTGGTGATATTTGTGGTTTTAGTGAAGATACCGCGCATGGATAAAACGGAATATGACCATTTGATTCGAGAAGGATACATCAGTCGAATTGCCTTCAAAGGCGAAGAGTATCCCTATATTGCGCCATTTTTATATGTTTTTGATGGAAATTTCATATATTTCCTTTCAACAAAGTACGGAAAAAAGATGCAACTCTTCCAGCAAAGCCCTAATGTGGCGGTCGAAATCGAAAAATATAGCTCAGACCTTGCGAATTATACGTTTGTAACGTTAACAGGACGCCTTATGCAAATTGATGATCCGACAGAAGATACAACCATACGACAGAAGTTCGTCGAACTTATTAAGGACAAACATCTCTCTAAAAACATTGCAGCCGCTCTGGGTCACTCACCTGAAGAACCCATAGAATCAATTGTAACAGAAAAAAGAAGCCTCATATGGAAGCTTGTACATGTTCAGAATATAGTCGGGCTTAAAAACGTCTAAAAAGCCTCCAAAACGAACTTTAAATCGCTTATAACCTTGTTAACGACAAATCAGGTAAAACATTAGTTATCGATATTAGATCAAATTGGGGTATGAGTATACACGAACAGACGTACTTTACTTTTAATTCTCTTTAACGTTACATGAGTTTTTCAGAGTAAGAATAAAGAACATTAAAGCCAGCTTCTTTTTTTGCTGATTTAGACGTAGAAGAAAATGATCCCGCCTCAATAAAAATTTCGTTCGTTGGTAGTTGTCCGTAGAAACGCCGTTAAAATTCACAGAGCAACATCTACGCACGTCACTAAAGTTTTAACTGTTTGTACTTGCTGCCCCTTGTAGTATAACGACACCCTCTCCTGCACATAATCGCTTTATCCCTGTAAAACCATTACTTTGCAATGCAGATTCTAATTGTTTAAAAGTAACTCCCTTTTTGCCGCGTCTTGCGTATCTTTCTAGAGTGCTCAGAGATGACCATTCATCTTCGTTGTCAGTCACAAAGTTGCGAAGGATCACCAATCCTCCCGGAGTGAGACAGCGCTTCGATATTGCCAGCAACTCGAGTAAATCATTATAAGAAGCCGTAACATTTGAAATGAACACAACATCAAAGTCCTGCTGAGGTCTGAAGTCCTTATAGTCGCCCGCGATTATCTCTACACGCTCTCGCGCTCCATATTTACTGATAAATTCTTTTGTTATGTCAGTCACCTCGGGGAAATCGAGCACCCAAGCTTTTAAGTTCGAATATTTTTCAGTAAAGAAAATACTGTAGAGTCCGTGGCCTCCACCTATATCAAGTAACCGACTACGCCCTGATAGATTAACCATTTCCACCGCAGTCTGAACTCCCCCTAACAGAGCGATTGACGCTATTTTATTCAATACTTCACGCGACCAATAATCTTTTGTTATGTCAATGCTTTCTGGACCTTGCGTCACGTACTTTCGTAAAATGGCGTTAGTCTCTATATCGTCAAATATCTCTTTGCCTAAATACATTATATGTTGACTATTGAGATACTGACTGGAAATATTGGTATTGACGTATAGACGATCCTCATCAGCCATTATAACTTCAACGAAGCCAAATTTATACAATACAGTAAGCAAGTACTCCATGAATTGTCCATCAATTTGAAGTTCATTTGACAAATGTTCCACCGTAATTGGACGTTCCATTTTCGAATATAGGTCAAGATCCATTGAAAGCCTCACGACCTCAAACAATTTTCTGTAGTTGATTAACTGTTTGATTAGAGCTGGTATTGAGTCATATTTCACTAATAGTCCTCCTGTATTCACGTAGAATAACCTATTAGAACGATCCGTTATATTATATCCGATTGGGTATTTTTGATTAAACTAGCTCTGTTAAAACGATGGGTCACATAAAAAAGTATTTGAGTTTTAGAGCGGGTGCTTATTGATAAGGTGTTTAATCCAATAAAACATCACATGATTAATTAATAATATTATCTACATACTAACTCGAACGATATTTTTAATTACCCGCTAGGTTGAAAGCAGAAGAAATTCGTTACAAGAGGAATGAAATGAAATACCAATGTAATGAAAAGAGTTGTCCCCATTACATGGAATGCCAATTTTACTTTGAAGATCCAAATGTGACTAAATATGAAAGATCCAAGTCGGCATCCGGTAAGCAATTATGTATATTCTACTGGGGGACCGGCCGCCTGAAGGCGATGGAAAAATAATTGAGCAAAATTGTCTATTTCGCGTGTTTGATTTCCATTTGAGAAGCAAAGCCGAACGTGGCGCACTAACGCAAGACGGCTTTCTTGAGGTACTAAGCGTTTTTAGTGCCGAGTCCTTAGGTTTCTGATATACATCGTAGCAACACCATGACGCAACTGATTTTAGCTCCTTGTCGTTCTTTTTCATAGGCTAGACTCCACACACATACAGGTTGAGCTTAATAGCTTCTGAAATTGTCTCTCATAATAACTTCACCACCTTAGCACGATGTTTGCGCCCTTACATGTCGAGCGCTGAAAGTGCGTGGAGGTCGCACGTGCGCAAACTGACGATGCAAAGCTAAGCTTACGTCGTTTAATAGGAGCTTGTATAGTTTAAGGCATTACATGTGCTCATGTTGTGCAAAATCCTAGTAAACAGTTGCAATGCCATTTTTAACAACGAACGATGCTACATTGCCGAGCATCTTATACAAAGACCGGTGACCCGGTCTTTTTGCATCAAAGCGGTTAGTGGTATTACTTCCTAAGTCTTCATCGGATCTCCATCCGGCCGAAGCACGTTATGAGTCTTCTTCTCTTGTAACTGGTCAATTTGCCGTTCAGAGTTCATAGAGTAGGAAGCTCAATTAGTGTAAACAAGCTCGTAATAACACGCGCAGTTCCTATTAACCCTCATTAAATCCATATCTTTATTGTTAGTGCAATCTAAGGTAGTGTAAGCATGCAAGAAAAAACCTATTCAATGAACATTTCTGGTATGACAGATGAAGAGATAAACGAGGCGCTTTCAAAATCATTAAATGCAATTGTAAAAGGAATGGATCTGTGGAAAGAGAAACAGCAATTCCACAAAGAGGTCACAGAAGCCTTCATTGATATATTAAGAAAGAGGGAACTCACCATATTTGACGTGTTAGTGAAGCGTGAAGATAATATCTGTGAAATTATCGACATGCCAACAAAGGCCGTAGAGGGGGGACAACTTCTTGAGGGTCCCATTGATACAGAAGTCGTGAGAATTTACAACTTAAGATCAAAAGACGTTGAAGGGAATTATGAGCTTCTTTACGAGAACGAATACAAGAAAGACATAAAAATAATGCTTCACGCAGAGCGAACGACGATTAAGAATCCATAATACTGCAATCTTGAATAACAATATGAAGAAATAAGCTAAATGTCAACTGCGTTTCACACAAGTTCTATATTAAAATGTTAGGAGGTACATCTTTTGGTGACCCTCACAGACTACGATTTAATCCGATATAGCAGGCAGATTATGATTCCCGGCTTTGGAGTCGAGGGTCAGAAGAAGCTAAAGATGGCAAATATTCTAATCGCCGGAATGGGTGGCCTTGGCTCTCCAATCGCCCTTTACCTTGCAGCAGCTGGAGTTGGCAGTATAACGCTTATTGACATGGATCACGTCGATTTAAGTAATTTAAATAGACAAATACTGCACTGGGATGAGGATGTGGGAAAAGAAAAGGTGGGATCGGCGCTCGAAAAATTAAGGAAATTGAACGCATCCGTCACATTTGAAGCCGTCAATACAAAAATTGACGAGGAAAATGTGCTGGATCTAACCGCAACGTATGATGTGCTGATGGATGCTACAGATAATTTTCAAGCAAGGTATCTGCTTAATAAGGCTGCAATGAAGCACAGGATACCGTTGATTCACGGAGCTGTCTACGGGTATGAGGGTAGGTTAGTGACGCTCTTTCCAGGGAGGACTGCTTGTCTTGAATGCATTTTTCCACATGTGCCTCCTTCAAAAATATTTCCAGTGCTTGGAACAACTCCCGGGGTTATAGCTGCGCTTCAGTCTACTGAGTGTATCAAGTACATCACTGGCACTGGAGCTAACCTAACTGATGAGATGTTAATTTACGATGGGGAAATGATGAAATTTGATAGAGTGAAGATTTCACGTAACCCAAACTGCACAGCGTGCTCAACTAGATCTTGATTGTCTCCTTGTCTATTTTAACTATTTAGTGATCTTACAAACAATGCAGATTTAATGCTGCTATTTTTAAGCTTTATATCACAGATATAACACTATTAATTGTGAATGAACCGTTATCGAGCTACTTCCTCTAAAAAGACACTCTTACAGCATTTCAACAAAAACAATAAACTCTTTAAAAAAAGAAGCGTGAGATTGATCGGCACACAGATTAAGAAATTACTAAATGGATGTGTTGTGAACAGTTAAGAGTTATCATACTTATTAGGTGATACGAGTGTTAAAGCCCTCAATGGCTGAAAAGAGCGGGCCTATAGCTGAAGCAGAGATACTGCCAGAACCCATAGAGGACGTTAAGCGCCTGGGGCCGATAGAAAGGCAGTTTGCTTCAATTTTGGCAAGGATCTTTGCATCTTTAATTGATATGATGCTCATTGGCTTCTCAATGGCGTCACTATTTTTAATATCTCCATTTAATGACCTCCGCTCGCAATCTAGTACGAACTTCATTGTTCTTTTCCTCGTTACTTACCTCACTATATTATTGCTATATCATACGTTATTAGAGGGAATAAAAGGTGCAACTGTCGGTAAGTGGCTTGTCGGTATAAAAGTTGTAAAGGAGGATTTGCGCGATATTAACATGTATAATTCAGTGATCAGAAATGTGTTACGAATCGTAGATGCATTTCCGTTTTTCGCTCCTTATTTGCTCGGCGTCATCGTTATTCAGAGACGTGAAAATCGTCAGAGAGTTGGTGATTTTGTCGCACATACTGTCGTGATAAACATCTGAATTAATACGCCAGGTTTCAGCGAGACTGTCGCTATTTTTTAGGGGGTACCCTCTTCAAGAAGTCAGAGGAGTCAAATGCAATTTTAAGACTTTCAGGGCCAGGGTATTTCTTTTCTTCGCTTCCTATCGTGAATATTCGCCATATTACAATAGCGAGAGCAAGGGCAGCAATCGCTATAATTCCGAAGAACCTGCTATTTCCTTTGTAAATTGCGATGGTGCTTGCTATTATTACGAGAATGAGCACTACCAAAAAAACAATATTTATTTTGAGGATCCTACTGTGCGTCATTACTGTGATCTTTATTAAGGCTTCACTCAAATAGGTTATGATAGGATAGTAACAGCATTGGCGAGCAACTTTCTCTACTGCGCCGTTACAGTGCTTTAAATGTGGACAGCGTAACGAAATTGCATTTTAAAGACTGTAGGCAGTTTGTAATGTGGCTGCTGCCGAACTTTTGACTTTCACGCTAGCAAGACCGCAATTATCCCTGAGAGAAATACCCCATCAAATGTCCCTGCGCCGCCTATCGAAGCTATTGGAGCACCTATCGTCTTTATCTTTCCTATATTGCTTATGTCAGCACCAATCAAGGTTCCAAGGACTCCGCATATATAGGCTAACGCAAAGGTTTCACTCGCAGTTAAAAATTCGATTGATATGAGTATCGAAAAAAGGGCAGCTGCAAGAGGTGATACGAGCGCCGGTGATACTATTCCGACACCCTTAACAGGCTTCGACATTACGTGAGAGACAGATGAAACGATGGCAATTCCCAATGCGGCAAAGGGAATGATGTAAGGAAACTCGAAGAGGAGGTACATCGATACAGCAGTTGGTATCAAGGCACCTCCTAGGTTCACTGCAATAACCGTCTTTTTTGATTCCTCTTGTATTGCTGGGACGCGATACGTCACGCCATATACTCGAACAAAAGCACCCTTCATTACAGGCTCATGTGACTCAAGAGTGGCGATTGGTATATTTATGAAACTTCCGGCAATAGTAGCTAAAAATAAAATTATAACCTCTCGTGCTGAAAAGCCGATCCTGCTAAACGCCGCACCGACAAGCCCGATGAATATCAGAATGAATACTATAACCAGAATGAGAATGATGAACGTTGTCATCAAATTTGAGAACGGGTTATATATGAGCCTTCGATGATTTGGCAATTGCTTTAGCCTCCACTTTTTTACAAAGGGATTAAGCTAAACGTTTGATTATGACATTTAGATGCTTTGATATAACTGACGCCACGTAATTAATTTAAAAATACTTAATACTTTGTCGTATCGCGTAACTGACCGAAACGAGTGTTTTAAAGGCCTTTGAGCTTGATGCAAACACTAATGTTGACTGAACTAAATAG
>CAZKZX010000056.1:0-8794 GCA_964557335.1 uncultured Methanomicrobia archaeon
CTAGAGAAGACTTGCATGTAGCCTGCCCTCGCTTGTTCTGGGTCTGTGAAGTAGTTGCTGAAGTCACTGCCGATCAGGTCTTCGCGCGAGAAGCCAGTGACCTCCTCGGTTGCCTTGTTAACGTCAGTGATCTTACCGTCAGCGCTGATGGTGACCAGCGGGTCAAGACTCGCCTCAATCAGACTGCGCGAGTACAAAGAAGCCGCACGCACCCTCTCATCAGCCGTTGCCCGCTCCTCGATCTCCCTTCGTAATGCTGCGTTGGCCATGGTGAGCTGTTCTGTTCGCTCTCTCACCTTCTGCTCAAGCTCATCTGCAGAAGACCGCATCCGCTCAATCATTGCGTGCTCGCGCGTGATATTGGCCAGCCATTGTTCTACTTCGCTCTCACTCTGCTTCCCGCTAAGAAACTCCTCAGGCGGAATGTAGTAAAAGTCGTGATAGATATGGTTCCCGCGGACGAGCAGCGGGTGCGTCATCACCACGCCTTTTATCACCTCAGGATCGAACTTCTGCCGATCATACTGGCAAATGGCAACGCATGGATAGTGGGGGAAAAAGTCACGGTTGAGCTTTGCCTCATATTCGATGAGCCGCTCCGAGCCTGGTACACCGCGGAGCACCCACGTCATCTCACCGGTAGCTCGGAGGGCAGGGTATCCCTCAGCAAGGGATCTAGTCGCCTCTTCGATGAGGAGAGCGATCATACGGTCGGGGTCAAAGACTCCCTCCCGTGTGTAAGCATCAGCCTGATCAATGATGGTCAGTTGACCAGACAACTCTGCGGCGGCAACGTCTACGCCCTCCTCTCGGAGGTACCCACGTATTTCGTCGGCTGTTCGGGCATCCACAATGTACGCACACTTTTCTCCCTTCGCGAGCCCGAGCGTGATAAACGGTATTATCGCATCTCGCCACTCTTCATGCGTCTCATAAATCAGGCACAGGTGGTCGTGAGGTTGGAGCTCTTCCAGTGCGACAGCGAGAGTCGTATCTCGATGCCATGGGTCGCTCATGCTTGCTTGGAGTTGCTTGTGTGTCGCAGCACTGTCATCCATCGGCTCCGTCTCCTTCGTACTACCGGTATGACGTGATGTCTGGTCGCGTTTGCTCATGTGTTGTTCCTCCTTCGCCGCTCTCAGCCCCATTTTAGTTTCTCGTCCCTCCGCTTGTCACATTCGGTCGCATGTTCACCGTGTGTGAAGTGAATTCAGCGTGAGATGAGTGACTCTATATAGCACTGTTTTTCTGCCACTCACTTATAGGTTTCCCGTGTTTTTCAGCTGTGTTGCGCCACATTTAAAAACAACTCTTGTCATAAACGGCTCAACGATCAATAGAATTGACGTTTGTCTAAGGGCAACGTTACGCAGTGTTAAGAGTTCGCGCTCCACGACCCTTAAAGTAAGCATGTAATAAACATCGTCCATCTCATCAGGTTTAACGTGGGCATTCACATGGTGTAGCTGCTTTTTGATCAAGTAACCGCAACACGACGCAAGTATATTTGCAGTTCAACGATATCCCACTAGTGAACGCAACCCACTATATCCCGAATTTAGCGGTTTGATGCAAATTTATTTTACTGTTTAACGATCAGGACTTGCGAGAGGGGTATAACAAGATAGAGTTTTAGGAGGAGGAAACGCTTTTTTATGACTGCAAAAACTACCCACGCCGGCCGATATGAGGAATCGTAAAATAAAACGTCGACCCCTTCCCGGCTTCCGACTCTGCCCAGATCTTCCCGCCGTGCCGCTCTACAATCTTCTTGCAGATCGCTAACCCCATTCCGGTTCCCGGATATTCTTCAATGGTGTGTAGCTGCTGGAAGATTACGAAGATCTTTTCTGCATACTGCATATCAAAGCCTATGCCGTTGTCGCGCACAGAGAATTGCCACTCCTTATCAGTACTATCACTCGTTGCCCCGATATGCACTTCTGGCAATCGCTCACCGCGGAACTTGAGAGCATTCCCAATGAGGTTCTGGAAGAGTTGTACAAGTTGCCCCCTATCTCCTTTTACGGTCGGCAGGGAGTCGCGCGTTATTGTTGCACCGCTGTCTTCAATAGCGACTTTCAGATTGTTCAGCGCCTCAGTGACGATGGCGTCACCTTCTATGGGAGCAAAGACCGCACCACGGGTGGTCACCCGCGAATAAGCGAGCAAATCTTGGATAAGCCCCTGCATGTGTTTCGTGCCACTTACGGCGTAGCCGATGAACGTATCAGCTTCGGCACCAAGCTTATCTCCATACCACTTTTCAAGAAGCTTTACCGAACTGGCTATTGTCCGCAGCGGCTCCTGGAGGTCGTGGGAGGCAATGTAGGCGAACTGTTCAAGCTCTTGGTTGGAGCGGTTGAGTTCTTCGGCAGTTGTCCGTAACTCCGCCTCGGTAATCTTCCGCTCCTCGATCTCGACCTGCCGTTCGTGGGTGCGCTCGCTAACCCGTTGCTCCAGCTCATCGTGTGCTTTCTGGAGAGATTTTTCTGCCTCTTTCAGCTCAGTGACGTCTCGGACCGATTCAATGGCGCCAACTACTCTGCCCTCTCGGTTATACAAGGGCGTCGCCTTTGCCCAGAGGTAGGCCGGCCGCCCATTAAGCGACGGGACGAATGCCTCAGCGGTGAGAGTATCTTTTTCGTACCGTACCCAGTTATACATCCGTTCAACCTCCTCGTTGGCGGTGAGCACCAGGTCAATGAGAACCGGCCGTCGTTCTCTGTAGAATGGAACGGCATAGTCGTAGTGATTGTGGCCAATCATTTCGTCTGCTTTAACTCCGGTCAGTTTCTCGACGGCCTTATTCCAGGCGATAATGCTCCCCTTGGCATCTATCACAAAGGTCGGGTCGGGCAGGAACTCAATGATGCGCGAAAGCTGCTTTTTGGAGTCTGATAGCTCTCTGGTTCGTTCCCTGACCCGCTGCTCCATCTCGTCACGTGTTTCCTGCAACCCCTTTTCTATCCGCATGCGGACAATCGCCAACGCATAGAATTCCGCCAATCGCTGTATCGCGTCGAGATCTCGGTCAGTATACTCAGTAGCAGAATTAGCAAGCGCAATTTGTCCCACCAGTTCCTCGCCGACAAGTACCGGCATTGAGAGGAACCGTTCGAGCAGAACGTGCCCCTCCGGGATCCCTGTGGAGGCAGGGTGGGTAGTAGGTGCATTCGTGTAAAACGCCTCTTTAGTGTTCAGCGCATGCCCCCAGAGACCGGGGTAACGCCCATCAGGTCCGACCGGGAATGAAATTCTTTGTTGCCTACTGGGGATACCGCATTGTTCCTCTTGCATCATTTGCATAAAGGTATACACGATGTTGTCGCCTGTTTCAGGATCGATTAAAGAGACGTACCCGTGCTCGCTGCCGGTGAGACGCCTGGTTTGCTCTAAAATGGTCGCCGTCATCTCTTCCATTGTGGTAGCAGGAGACACTAGTGGAGTATAGAGTGTGGCAAGTGCCGTATTGATGGCCAGCTCTCTGTTGAGGGCCTCTTCTGCTTGCTTACGTTTAGTGACGTCTTGAACCTGCACTAAGAATCCTCGTGTTGGACCATCCCCTCCTCCACCCAGCGGGGTCATCAGTACGTCAAGAGTACGTACTCCTGACTTTGTGGTATCATAAAGATCAAGCGCTTTTACCTTTTCAAAATCAAATTGTGTTTCGAACTGCACAGCCTCTCCCACGCGCAAGAGCTCCTTCGCATGGTCCGGCACGTTGGGATCTGCAAAGAGATCGAACCCTTTCACCTGGTCTACGCTCGTAACCCCGAATATGTCGAGGCACGCTGCATTCATTGTAAGCAGGCACCCCTCTGCGTCATACAGCTCTGCACCAATGGGTGACTCTTCGAAGAGGCGCTTGAACCGTACCTCGCTTTCACGACGGGAGTCTTCTGCTCGTTTCAGTTCGGTGATATCGTTGCCAACACACAAAATGCCAGTCACCGCACCCTCAGTGTAGATCGCCCGGTTCGTCCAGCTCACCAACACTCGGCGCCCATCTTTCGTGATGTTCTCGTTGACATTATCTTGGTACTCCTTCGGGTGAGCAACGACGTCGTCAGCCAACGCCTTCATATCTCGCCCGCTCGTCTTGGTTTCCGGCACGATCGTGCCGACTACGTGGCGACCAATCAACTCACTCTCTGTATGCCCAAAAAATTGCTGGCCGAACTCATTGATGAAGGTGATGATACCCTCGGTATCCACCTTCAGGATGATGCTGTTGGCGCTCTCGACGAGTTCCCGATATTTCAGTTCACTTTCTGCTAATGCTATTTCTGCCTCTTTCCGCTTAGTGATATCCCGAGACGTCGAGACGACAGCATCCACATCACCGTGTACATTAACGATCGGAGTGAGGACGTACTCATAGTACAGTGTCGCGCCTTCAGGGCCATCCCACTGTAGTTCTTCTGTTTGAGGGCGTCCTGTGGCAAATACTACGTCGGCGAGTGCTATCATGCGCCGCATGGATTTTCTGGGTAGCCCCAATTCTTTCCACGTCTTCCCAACGATGTCTTGGGGGGCCATCCCGAGCGCCCGCGCTCCTGGCAGATTCACGTACTTATATCTTATATCCTTGTCGAACACGTAGATGAGGTCAGCTGACGCCGAGAGGATGCCACTGAGGGTTCGTGCTTGTTGGTCGACCTGTCGTTTTAGGTGGGTATGCTCGGTTTGGACTCGGTACATCTCGGTGATATCCTGAAAAAAGATGGCCACCTGATGAACCTGATGCCGCTGATCGAAGAGGGGGTACAGTGAGTGATCAAACCGGATGCCATCCCGCACATCCTGAAAACGGAGGGGCTTGCCCGATCGAACAACTTCATCAACGTGTGCCTTGCGTGCTTTGGCAAGGTCAGAGGGAAACAAATCGAAGAGTTTGGCGCCGATGAGCTCTGCGACACGTTTTCCGCTTCTGCGGATAGCAGCATCGTTGATGGTTATGATGGTGCCATCTACTTCGATGAGCACTGCTCCGCCGGGGAAGGCGTTCAATAGCTCTTGGGTGGCATCATCGTATTTTTGTGACGTATCGTCAGCGCGTTTTTGTGAAGTCATTGTGGCGCATCCGCTGTATTGTTATAGTGTACTTGTGGGAGATAAAAATCAAGACCCTCAATCAAGAACAGTTTCACCCAGTTAGTTATATAAGACAAGTTTGTAACCAGCGTAGTTTATAATGTTTGTCCCATTGAAAAACTTAGTTGATCACTGGGAACAAGTGTCTTGTCCGCGGCTGCGCTAAGTGAGTACTCTGGCTGCTTACAGTTTTTTTTAGCAAACATTTCCTATCACTCTCTCTTCTTTTCGGTTTATTTTTGCAGAGTTTCCGTCAAGAACTGCTGGCATTGTCTTTCAATCATTGAATTTTTGGCCAATATAACATTTATCTATTCATGCATATTTTAGCTCTAGATTTTGTCAGTAATCAGGTGAAGTTGTGACAGCAGTAAGGTTTTCAGAACAAAAAAGGAGAAATTAGCGCCTCAGCCCATGTTGCTTACTCCCCATCATTCAAGGAGCGCACCCTAAAGATGTGAAAAAGCCGCATTTCATCGGTTGTCTCATTGTTGAAGGCTCAACGAGCTCTGTGCGTGCATTAGTTTTATGTGGATGCTGCAAGAGTAGTAACAGGACCCGTTAACAAAGTAACTAGTAGCGAGGGTTGCTGTCGAATAAGAACATCTTGATTGCGAACGGCTCTGCGCAAAAAATGGAAATTGATTTACCGTTTCTTTGTTTATCTAGTTACGGCACGGGAGGCCCTCAGCAGCGTAATGTCGGATCGAGAAACGATGGGGTAGCCCCTATGTAAGGCATCTGCATCAGGAACCATTCTAAACTGGAAGAGATCTATGAATCATAAATGTGCGGATGACGATGAACATAAGAATAGGTTGGTTCACGAGAAGAGCCCCTACCTGCTCCAGCACGCAAGGAACCCTGTTGACTGGTACCCTTGGGGACAAGAGGCATTCGAGAGGGCCAGGACAGAGGACAAACCGGTGTTCCTCTCGATAGGGTATTCGACGTGCCACTGGTGCCACGTGATGGCGCATGAATCCTTCAAGGATCAGGAGATTGCCACAATGATGAACGATGCGTTCATCAGCGTCAAGGTCGACCGTGAAGAACGGCCGGATATCGACAATGTCTACATGTCAATCTGCCAGGCGATGACGGGGAGTGGGGGGTGGCCACTCACCATCATCATGACGTCAGAGGGCAAACCATTCTTCGCAGCTACCTACATCCCTAAGGAGACAAGGTTCGGGCGCACGGGAATGCGGGAACTCATACCGCGGATAAAGGAACTGTGGAGGACAAAGAAGGGCGAAGTGGACGCATACGCGGAAGACCTACTGTCAGCGCTACGTGAGTCATCGCTCCGGCCTTCCAGTGGGGATATTCCGGCGTCTGCGATCCAGTTTGCATACGAGGATCTCGTCGGCATTTTCGACGACATGCACGGGGGGTTCGGGTCGGCTCCGAAGTTCCCCACCCCCCATAATCTTCTGTTCCTTCTCCGCTACTGGAAGCGAACGGGCACGGGTAAGCCGCTTAAGATGGTGGAACGGACACTTCAGGCAATGCGTCTTGGTGGGATCTACGACCACGTGGGATTCGGGTTCCATCGGTACTCGACCGACGATAAATGGCTCGTCCCACACTTTGAAAAGATGCTCTACGACCAGGCGCTCTTGGCGTTCGCGTATACCGAGGCCTATCAGGTGACAGGGAACACAGACTACTCACGGACCGTTGACGAAGTTTTTAGTTTTGTATTGCGGGAGATGACGTCGCCCGAGGGCGGATTTTATACCGCTCTTGATGCTGACAGCGAAGGGGAGGAAGGCAAGTTTTACCTGTGGAGCCAGGACGAGATTAAAAGCGCGCTTACCGAGGAGGAAGCTGAGCTTGCCTCCAAGGTGTTCAACATCCGGACGGAGGGCAATTTTACCGACGAGCGGGCACGGAAGAGGACCGGAAAGAACATACTTCACACGGAAAGATCGGTCTCCGAGATTGCGTCGGAGCTCGGAATCCCTGTAGAGAGCCTTAGGGATAGCATCGAATCAATACGGCAGCAACTGTACGAATGCAGAGAGACGAGGGTGCACCCCCACAGGGACGACAAGATTCTTGCTGACTGGAACGGACTGATGATAGCCTCGCTGGCAAAAGGTGCGCGTGTTCTCGAGAAGCAAGCGTACGCGGAAGCAGCAAGTCGTGCGGCCGACTTCATACTCGTAACTATGCGAGACGACAAGGGGATACTCCTTCACCGATATCGGGAGAAAGAGGCGGCAGTGCCAGCGTTTCTGGACGATTATGCCCTCCTCATATGGGGCCTCTCAGAACTCTATGAAACAACGTTCGAGGTTCGCTACCTTAAGTCGGCGCTTGACTTTCTGGAGCACTCGCTCAGGCATTTTTGGGACGCTAAAAATGGCGGTTTCTACGCGACTGCGGACTATGCCGAGTCGCTCATTTTGCGCGGGAAAGAGAGCTACGATGGTGCGCTGCCCTCGGGCAACTCGGTGATGATGATGAACCTTGTATTTCTAGGGCATCTTGCAGGCAGACCTAACTATCTAGATGAGGCATCGAGGATAGGAAGGGCGTTCTCGAAAGCAGTCGATCTCTCACCCGCCACGCATACACATCTGTTGAGCGCCGTTGATCGTGCCTTGGGTCCATCTTACGAGACTGTGATTTGTGGTGACTCGCGCGCGGGAGAGACGAGGCAGATGGTCGCAGTGCTCAACACGAGATACCTACCGAACAACGTTGTCGTCTTCCGCCCGGCCGAGCGGGAAAATCACGACATGACTGCAATCGCCCCGTTTACGACATACCAGACATGCATCGACGGCAGGCCCACCGCGTATGTCTGTCAAAATCACAGTTGTAGGACCCCGACAACGGATATAAGGGAAATGCTCCGGATGCTGGGGGAAAGAGAGGGGACTGAATGAGGAGCGGCATTAGATCTTACCACGCGTCTCTTTTACTGTATGGGGTGCTGCGCGCCTTTGGAGAAAAGATGTATCACTTTATCCCATCCACTGGGAGAATGCAGAACATTCAAACTAATTTTTTATAGTTAGTGCTACCAACGTTTCAATGCTGCTTGTAGAAGGATGCTCAAACGATGGCGCGACGCGTGCGAATTTTCTTACATTATCGTCAAAATGCTACCAAAAAGGACTAATAAGCGCATTGAATAGAGTATGCCAAGATGTCTAAAGAATCTTTAAGCTTACGCTTTGAAGTGGAACGCCTGCGATCAGAAAACGGGGATCTCAAGTTAAAGCGATCGCAGGAGTTTGATCGCTTGCGCTCGGAAGTCGAGCACCTTAAAAAAGAGAACGACAAGTTGCAGTCTGAGAACAGGAAGTTGGGGCTAAGATACGACACAATATTAAAGCAACTGGAAAAATGCAATAAAAAGTTGGAAAAGAAAAATATCGCTCCTGAAGCAACGCCAGCAACAAACGAACCAAATGATGCATTACACCACGGCTTAGCGTGGGTACACGATGGCGTCGATGAGTTAACAAAATCGATGCGGAAAAGCTGAAATCAATCACAGAACCGTACGTACGGACCTGCACTTACAACGTTGTAATAGCCGTTTCTGGCACGCACTCGTCGGGTGTTCTTCACCTCGCCAAAAATAACAGCTGGAAAAAAATGACCACTGTTACAAACAAAATGGTGTTCATGTTAGGGAAAGGAACCACACCTAAGTAGTGACTACTATCGAAATGTT
>CAZKZX010000057.1:0-8727 GCA_964557335.1 uncultured Methanomicrobia archaeon
GAACGTCAAGGTAGGTACAATAATTGTCGCTACCGGATTCGACATGTACGATGTCGAGCGGAAGGAAGAGTGGGGCTACAAGGTACACGACAACGTCGTAACAGGCCTTGAATTTGAGAGGCTGATCGGTGCATCAGGACCAACTGGTGGTAAGGTTATCCGGCCCTCTGACGGCAAGACGCCGAAGAGCGTCGGATTCGTGCTCTGTGCAGGATCAAGAGACCAAGATGAACAAGACGGTGCAAAACCGTACTGCTCACGAGTCTGCTGTATGTACAGCTTGAAGCACGCTCACCAGTTGATCGAAAAGATTCCCGGCTGTGTGCCGTACCTGTTCTATATGGATATACGGTCATTCGGGAAGGCCTACGAGGAATTCTACTACCGCATTCAGGAAGAAGGCGGCAAGTTTATCCGAGGTCGCGTAGCCAGAATAACCGAAGATCCCGTCACAAAGAACCTGATCGTCACTGCTGAAGATACGCTTCTCGGAGAAATAATGGAGATGGAGCTGGACATGGTAGTGCTCGCGAACGCGGTAGTGCCGAAGGAGAGCACCCAACAGATAAAGAAGCTTCTCACGCTGTCAAACAGCCCGGACGGATGGCTGCTTGAGGCACATCCGAAGCTCAACCCGATGTCGACGACGACGGACGGCGTATTCCTGGCAGGAATGTGTCAAGGACCGAGAGATATCCCCGATGTGGTCGCTCACGCTGGTGCGGCAGCAGCTGCAGCATCGATCCCGATACACAGAGGATCTGTTACGCTAGAGCCGATTTATGCAATAGTCGACGAGGAGCGCTGCGGTGGCTGTGCAACGTGTATAGGGATGTGCCCGTACGGTGCGACTGAGTTGACGCACATTGATAGCAAGTTAATTGCTCACGTCAATGAGGCGAAGTGTAAGGGCTGCGGTACTTGTGGTTCAGCGTGCCCGAGTGGTGCTATAAAGATGCAGCACTTCACAAACGAGCAGATCATGGGTGAAATTGAAGCATTTGCCCAAGGGTGGTGATGTCAATGGCGGATGAATTTGAACCAAACATATTAGGACTGCTATGCAACTGGTGTACTTACGCGGGAGCAGATCTCGCGGGCACAGCCAGAATACAATATCCACCAAACGTACTGGTCATTCGAACTATGTGTAGCGGCAGAATTGATCCTGCGTTTGTACTGAAGGCACTCAGCCTTGGAGCTGATGGCGTTTTAATATCAGGCTGCCATATAGGTGACTGTCATTACCTCGCCGGCAACTTTAAGGCACGCCGACGCGTGGCACTGCTGAGAAAACTTATTGAAGAGTACGGTTACGACCGTGAGCGCCTGCGAATGACGTTTGTATCGGCTTCTGAAGGTGCAATTTGGGCTGAAGTGGTCCAGGATATGGTCAACACCATAAAGAAACTGGGACCAAATCCGCTCAAGCAGGCTCGCGCTTTAGGACAGGAAGGTGCCGTAGCAGATGAGTTCTGACAACGTTCTGAAGGCCAATCTCATTACTGGCCGCACCATTGAGCAGGGCATTGCCATAGAAGGATTTAAGGACAAACCAGAATACACTGACGCTGCTGGGGTCGTGCAAATCGACCCCAGTGAACTTAAACTGCTAAACGTTTGGCCTGGAGCAAGCGTCCTAGTGAAATCCGACTACGGGGAGGTAGTGGTAAAAGCGACGAGGTCTCCCTATGGCCCGCATCCGGGGATTGTATTTATCCCAATGGGGCCATGGGCGAACCAAATCACAAATCCTGATACGGACACAACCGGCATGCCCTCGTTTAAAGGAATACCAGTGACGATTACACCGGCGCCAGGACAGAAAGTGTTAGATGCTATTACGCTAATCAGAACGACAACGACAGGAGGAGTGGAAGCGTGAGAACAGTAACCGATATCGTATGTCCGTTTTGCGGCACCCTGTGCGATGACATTGAAGCCGACATTGATGAGAGCGGCAAGATATTAGAGACACGTAACGCATGTGTCGTCGGCGACAACAAGTTTATGACACTTCAATCACCCGATCGACACTTGCACCCAAGAATTCGCAAAGGTGGCGAGTTAGTTGAGTGTTCCATGGATGAAGCAATAGACAAAGCCGCTGAGATTTTGACCAAAGCGAAGCACCCAGTCTACTATGGCTGGAGTTCGACCTCCTGTGAGGCGACAGAGGCAGGCATGGGGCTTACCGAAGACACCGGTGGAATCATCGACAACACGGCAACCGTATGCCACGGACCTTCACTTTTGGCAATTCACACCGTAGGGATTCCCTCCTGCACATTGGGCGAAATCATAAACCGCGCTGATTGTGTGCTATACTGGGGGTGCAACCCCGTCAATGCACACCCGCGCCATATGAGCAGATATTCGCTCTACAAGCGGGGATTCTTCACTGAGCGTGGTAAATCAGATCGCACAGAAATAGTAATTGACGTGCGGAACACTGAAACCGCCCAAAAGGCAGACGTTTTCCTTCAGCCTGAGCAAGGTCGCGATTACGAGCTCATGAATGCACTTCGCGTTGCCTTTAGAGGAGAACCGCTTCCAGAGTCGGTCGCTGGCATACCCAGAAAGGAGATCGAAAAAATCGCCCAGCTGATGAAAGACTCGAGGTTCGGCATCATCTTCTTCGGCATGGGTCTAACCCAGACACGTGGAAAGCACAGGAACATCGACATTGCGATAAGCGTAACCGCAGACCTTAACAAGTACACAAAGTTTTTGATCATGCCCATGAGGGGCCACTACAACGTAACGGGCGCAAACCAAGTATCATTGTGGGAGTGTGGGTTCCCGTACGCCGTTGACTTTGCGCGCGGCTATCCAAGGTACAACCCAGGTGAATCTGCTACGACTGATGTACTCATGCATAAAGAGGTAGATGCTGCACTTGTCATTGCAGCGGATCCCGGAGCGCACTTCCCAATCAGCATGGTCAAGACGCTTGCTTCAATTCCTCTGATAGCAATCGACCCGCACGCCACACCGACAACCGAAATTGCCTCTGTTCACATACCGAGCGCGATGGTCGGGGCCGAGGATGAGGGGAGTGCGTATCGCATGGATAACGTGCCAATAAGGATGAGAAAATTTGTGGAGCCTCCTGAAGGCATATTGACCGACAAAGAGATCATCGAAAGGATACACGAACGGGTAAAGGAACTTAAAGGCGCTCCCGGCGTGACCTTCGAGAAAGGTGAAGAGAAGCTAGCGGTCCCCGTAACAGCCGGCTCATTTGATAAGTTGTTACAGAAGGCCACATAACGGAAAGGAGAGTGAAAGAACTTGAGTGAAGTACTAGTCAAAAACGGATACGTTTACGATCCAAAGAACGGCGTAAACGGTGACGTGATGGACATTGCCATAAGAGACAACAAGATCGTAGATGCAGTGTCCGCCTCTGCCAAGGTCATCGATGCAAGCGGCAAAGTCGTAATGGCGGGCGGTATCGATATACACGCCCACGTCGCAGGACCTAAAGTGAATTCAGGCCGCTTGATGAGGCCAGAAGATAAGCTCTTCCACACCTCACGCCGTGGAAAGTGGACAAGATCAGGAGGCGGCTTCTCGGTGCCCTCCACTTTTGAGACGGGATATCTCTATTCGAAGATGGGCTATACGCAAGTCAACGAGGCTGCGATGCCGCCGTTACTTGCACGGCACACACACGAAGAGATACTGGATACCCCACTTATCGATCAGTCTGCCTACACACTGCTCGGCAACAACTGGCTCGTGATGGAGTACATAAAAAATGGCGAAAAGGACAAACTCAACGCATTTATTGCGTGGATGCTGAACGCTACAAAAGGGTACTGTGTCAAGCTCGTAAACCCCGGTGGATCTGAAGCGTGGGGGTGGGGGTTGAACTGCGTGGAGATTACGGACTCTGTTCCGTACTTTGACGTTACCCCGTTAGACATTATCGCGGGACTTGCAGAGGCAAACGAGGCGCTAAAGCTCCCGACGTCAATACACCTACACTGCAACAACCTCGGACACCCCGGCAATTACACGACGACGCTTGATTCAATAAAGCTCCTCGAAAATGTGATGCCACACAACAAAGAGCTCAGAGATCAGGTGATCAACTTCGCGCACATGCAATTCCACGCATATGCGGGAACGACGTGGAAGGACTTCGAGAGCGGGGCAGATAAAATCGCTGATGCCATAAACAAAAATAAGAACATGACCATCGACGGCGGCTTCGTCACGCTCGACGAGACAACGACAATGACGGCAGACGGCCCGTTAGAGTACTACCTCCACAACACCAACCACCTCAAATGGGTGAACGAAGATATTGAGCTGGAAACAGCTTCTGGCGTTGTGCCGTACGTGTACAGTCCAAAAATACACGTCTGTGGTATTCAGTGGGCCATAGGGCTAGAACTCGCCCTTATGATCGACGACCCGATGCAGACCTTTATCACGACTGATCACCCGAATGCCGGCCCGTTCAGGAGTTACCCGAAGATCATCAGTTGGCTTATGTCTAACCAAGCACGTCTCGAGCGTTTAGAGACGCTCCACAAGTGGGTGCCAGACAGGGTCAACATTGGCGGAATATCGAGAGTGTTCGACTTTTACGACATCGCTAAGTCGACCCGCGCCGGACCTGCGAGAGCTCTTGGCTTAGGCGACACGAAGGGACACCTTGGTGTTGGTGCTGACGCGGATGTTGCAGTACTGGACTACAATCCAAAGACGATGGACCCAACAACTGATCCCATTGGCATAAAAAAGGCGTTTACCAATACTGCCTGTACCATAAAGGGCGGCGATATCGTAGTCCTAGATGGTGAAGTGGTAAGTAAAGGCAACAAGCGGACTATCTGGGTTAATGCAACGAACGGTACGACAGACCCACAGCTTATGCACGACATCGAGAGCAAATTCCTTCGATTCTACAGCGTGACAATGAATAACTACCCTGTTCAGGATGCATACATACGCAACGCCCTTGAGATCAAGCCAGAGGTGGTGTGAAGTGAAAAAAATCAGTCTAAAGCCCAAGGAAAAAGAGTACTTGTTTCTTGACGCTGACAATATCACGCCTGACAACTTTGCCGGAAAGACGCTTGACGAGATAAGAGCAATCGAGGTATACGAGGGCAATAGAACTTGTGCCCTCGGGGATTATTTCGACGTAACGGGAGAATCCGATCCAGACCCCAATGAAATCGGAATAGTAATCGACGGCTCAGTCCCAAAAGTCAAGTACATCGGTATGCGGATGTCAGCAGGCAAGATCCTTGTCAAAGGGTCGGTCGGAAGCTACGTTGGCGGTTGGATAACGGGAGGTCGAATAAGAGTCGAAGGTGATGCTGATACGTATGCAGGGATCGGCATGGAAGGCGGAGAGCTCATCATTAATGGCAACGCCGGAGATTACCTCGGCGCTAACTACCGTGGCGACTGGCGCGGTATGAAAGGTGGCAAAATCGTAGTCGGTGGCAACGCCGGAAGCGACATCGGGGAGTTCATGCTTGATGGCGAGATAATTGTCAAAGGCAACGTAGAGCTTCAAGCTGGAATACACGCAAATGGAGGCAAAATCGTCATAGAAGGCGATGCTGAAAGCCGCGTCGGTGCTCAGATGACAAAAGGTGAAATTGTCGTACTAGGGAAGATCGGATATTGGCTCCCAGGCTTCATTTATCAGAAAGATGACCAGCTAGACTACGGCGGTAAGACGTACAACGTCAAAGTCTATAAGGGGGACCGCGGCGAAGGAGGAAAAGGACTCTTATACCACGCAGGAGCTTAATCAAGCTCTTTTTCCCTTCTTTTTTTCTCTTACTATTTTTTTTAAAATTTTCTCAATTTGACCTAGTATAAAACGTGAGATTGCTTACTTGTCATATTTGAGTTGAGCTCCTAATTCCTTTTCCGTGATGTTCAGAAAAATCTTCTAAAATTAATCGCTTCAGTTCTAGTTCATCAAACGGGACATTCTGCGATCAAAAAGTTCTATGATTTCTTTACGATCACTCTTTTCTGTGATGGGAACGACCACATTACCATTTTCAAGTTTCGACTTGTTCCACTTTGCCTTTACTGCTTCAAATGCGCGCGACCCCTCCCCACGTACGATGAGAGTGCCCCGTGAACTGAAGCGGTTGATTAAATTGGTGGGGGAATCCATAGTTTCATGGTTCCATGGTGCCACGCAATATGATGGCAACGGTATCAGCTAACATCTCTGCTTCTTCTATGTAATGTGTCATAAGAAATACGGTCTTGCCTTGATCTCGGAGACTCTTTATAATGCTCCAGACTCCTCTGCGCGATTTAGCGTCCAGCCCTTCTGTAGGTTCTTCGAGAAGACGACTTCCGGATCATTGACTAATGTTATGGCGACGCCCACTCGCTGCTTAAAACCGCCAAACAAGTCTTTATACTATTTATTATCAGTATATTCATAGACTTAAGCTATTATTTTCACATCTTGCTTGTTGCGGCTAGCCCCATCTAAACATCAATCAAACTTCTGCATTTGGCGTTAGTAACAAAACATCTTCAAGAACTTCATTAAAAATACAAAATATATATTTAAGGCTTTGAAGGATCGATTCGCAAAACCGAACAGCTTCCACTTCTAGATTGAATGAATAGGTTCCAGGTTCATCTGACAACAAATACCGATTTGGGCTGACCTCGAAAAACATGAAACTCGTTACAAGATGCGTCCTCAGCTTCCTGAAGTAGCTTTCCTTCGAAATTAAGTACCCATAAATCGAATCATCAATAATTTTTGGATATTTGTTTTGGATTTCCGGAAATGTTGTTTGCGAATTCAGTTTCTCCATGAATTCATCGTTGAAAAAGATGTGTGAATCTGCAATTCCGAGGTTGAACAAATTGTTCATCATAGCTGCCAAACTATCAAGTGCGCTTTTAGCTTCAAATATCAAGGCTTTAGCGTTTGCATATGCCTCATTATATGCTGTTGCTTTTTGTAATAAATCGAAATGGTAGTACATCGCTTCTAAACTATTTACAGCCGAGTCGTAGTACTTGTAGAATGTGAAAGGCATAGACACCAACGATTATTTATTAATTTTAGTTAGACTAGTTAACATTCAGACATAACCCTAACATTAAATATTTAATCGTGTTCCCTACAACATTTTTTGACGTATAGCTTACTTTAGTTAAGATGCCTTGCTTAACTGCACATCTTGTAGCGATAATATCCAAGATGGAATGAAGACTTATAAGAGTAGGACATACGATCACTCCGTATGTTCATGTGTGATAAATTCAGAATGGACCTGCTAAGCGTGAATTGGCAATTTTATTATAAAACAATTCGAGAAGGACCAACTCTGCTTTGTGATTGCGGAGTGGCAGAAAATAAAGTAAATAGTTCGTAACGACTTTTGTACCTGCATAAAGCACAGCTGGTGTATTGGATTAACGAGAAATGACTTACCCTACAGATTTATGGTATTCAATTTCGCTCTCCAAAAAAAATTGTACGTTGCATTTTTCTTACTAACAAAAGCGAACGTTAACTTTTATCTAAGAGATGGGTAATTAGCACATAAATTAAACGGGAATGATAACTGTGATATCAGGCATACTGCTTGTCATAGTACTGACAGTAATATTTACTATTGCGTTGGTGGGAGGCACTGCAGTGTTCCTTCTGTCAAGTGCCCGCGCAATAGTGCATGAACGATCTATCGGAAACGTTTACAGCAAAGCAAATATAAAAAAGATGGCCAGGCTTAAGCCGATCGCGCACACCCATGGTGCCGTTTTAATAAACATACGGAATATAAGCATAAATCGATATTTAACGACATTTAAAAGGCCGGGAGAGATTAAACTTTTTAAAGACTCGCTATACTTTAAGCCTCATTTTTCGGGACGAGCGTATCTTATCAGCATGATCGATGTTACAGATGTGAGCGTAAATGGCAAAAAAGTTACTTTGGAGTTCAACAGAGAGGATCGAAAGATTGTCATGCAATATTGTGTTAGAAATGCTTTGCTGTGGTTCGAGGCAATTCAGAAATTGAAATCTTAGCATAAATAGCGATATAAACGAGAAAATTAAATAGTCAAATACGGAGATAATTGGAAACATGTCCCAAATCAAGAGACTTGTTTTAGACGTCTTAAAGCCTCACGAACCAACTATTATTGAACTGGCGAACGATCTTGGTGACGTAGATAATGTTGACGGCGTCAATTTAAGCTTATATGAAGTTGATCAACAGACAGAAAATGTTAAAATAACTATTGAGGGTACGGATATTAACTATAATATGGTCACACACATAATTGAGAACCTTGGGGGAGTTATACACAGCGTAGATGAGATTGTTGCGGGCAAGAAAATTGTAGAAGAAGAAGAAACACTTCACGATAGATGAGTGACAATACATATTTTCAATAAGTGCTCGCACATAATGCGGCTTACCGTCACAAAAAACGCAAAATTTTTTAAAATTTTATGAATTTCAACATAGAAGAAGGAAGATATATAATCCTTGGATCTATTGACGGATTGCTTGCCACGCTTGGCATAATTATTGGAGTTTCCATAGGAAGCGTTGAAAATTCTATTGTGGTTGGCGCTGCATTAGGTGGTGCAGTCGCGTTAGCTATGACGAATGGACTTGGATCATACCTTGCTGAGAGTACCGTAGAGTACGGAAAACTCTCAATCACAGAGAAGTCATTACTGAGAAAGCTGAATCA
>CAZKZX010000058.1:0-8616 GCA_964557335.1 uncultured Methanomicrobia archaeon
TTAATCCAGCAATAACGTCAGAACTGTTGCGAAAATACGTCGCGTACGCTAAAAGAGTCATACCCGTGCTCAGTGAAGACGCGCGCGAGAGATTTACGGAATATTACGTCAACCTGAGGAATCAGGAAGGAGAAGATGCTCCTATTCCAATTACTGCCAGGCAAATTGAGGCGCTTATTCGGCTCGCAGAAGCGAACGCTAGAATGAGGCTGAGCAATCGTGTGACGCTCGATGATGCTGAAAGAGTAATTGGCGTTGTAGAGTCGTGTCTTAAAGAAGTGGGAGTTGACCCTGAAACTGGCAAACGGGATGTCGACGTGATAGCAGTCGGCAAGAGCAAAACTCAACAGGATCGTATAAAGTCGTTACGCGACATAATACGCGAGCTTCAAAAAGAGAGTGGCGCGGCTTATATCGAAAAAATCAAAGAGAAAGCATCTGAACAAGGTTTGGATCCTGATAAAGTGGACAAAGAGATATCACTGCTCTGTCAGGGAGGCGAACTATATGAAGAGAGGCATGGATATTACAAGATAGTATAACAGTCCGAGCACCCACAGCAATGAGCATGTTTTTGAAAACGTACCGTGTAAATAAAGAAGTTATGGTCGCAGTGTGTGACGACGAATTGTTGGGTCTCACATTTTGTGAGGGAGACCTTCATTTATCAGTACACGAAATGTTTTTTAAAGGCGATCCCGCAGGAGACGCCGAGGTTAAAGCGGCGCTCTTGAACGCTACAATAGCGAACCTCGTGGGAAACAAGTCCGTTAACTGTGGAATCGAGAGCGGCGTCATTGACAGAGATCAAGTTATTACGATAGACGGTGTACCTCACGCCCAAATGATTACTCTATAAAGGGGTGATACCGCGCCATTACAAAGCGTTTGTCCGAGTTGCGGTAAGCCCTCTGTCGGGGTCTGCTCTAACTGTACTATTAAGGGACATGTTCTCGCAACAATTCCGAGACACTTAGACTTAAAGCTCTGTCCTACGTGCCTAGACTACTTTTTAAATGGCAAGTGGGTGCAACATGAAATTATTGATGCTGTAACGCGGACTATTGAAACTGCACTATGCATCAAAGCAACAAAAAGTACAATCCACGTAGATGTACCTGAACTCGACAAAAGTTTGATTCGAGCTCACGTCACAGTTGAAGGAAATATTCATGGAAAAAGTCTAATTGAGGAGTTTGATGTGGATCTTCGCATAAAGAGAGACGTGTGCGAGCGTTGTAGTAAGATTTCAGGGGGCTATTACGAAGGCTTAATTCAGATCAGAGCTGAAGGGCGAGTTCCGGAAGAACACGAATTGATCGCGGTAACCGACATTGCTAATCGGGTTGTGGAACGAGAACGAAGAGATGATAGGATGGCGTTCCTTTCGAGAGTTGAAAGGAAAAAGGAAGGTTTGGATATTTACGTTGGAACCACACGTGCCGCAAAACAGCTATCACGGACGATAATTGAGGAATTAGGGGGAAGCTTCAGAGAATCACCAAAGCTGGTTGGTAAGAAAGATGGTAAGAACGTTTATAGGGTTGCCTTCTCTATCCGACTGCCGAGATTTAAGCCAGGCTCTATAGTGGCTCTGAGTGGTCACATCTTTGAACTTCATTCAATAAAGAAGGCAGCTATTGCTACCGATCTTCAAAGTGGAGACCGACATAGCTTAAAAGTACGAGATCTTGCAGATGCTGAACTTCTTGGATCTCGAGCCAACGCAAAAGCTTCTGTGCTTGTTTTTGTGACTGATGATGAGGTGCAGCTGCTCGATCCTGATACGTACGCAGCTTTAAGCATTTCGCGTCCCAAATTTGTCACGGGTCCGGGGGGCAGTGAAGTACTTGTCACCAAAACGACTAAGGGGGTTTTCATACTTCCGTGAGGGGTCAGAAATTATTAATGACAAAACTGTCGACGAAAGTGAGCGATGTTGAACGATCACTGCTGCCGCGACGGTGGCAATTATTGGGGGAATTAATACTTGTTAATATTCCTTGTGAAATTGAACACCTGAAATATGAGATCGGACAGGGCTTGTTAGAGCTTTATCCACGGTGTAGCAGTGTCTTATGGGATAAAGGCATTAAAGGACAGTTTCGACGGCCAAATATCGAGATAATTGCCGGATCAAATACTAAAACAATCCATAAGGAGAATAGCTGTAAATTTGCGCTAGATGTGAGTAAAGTCATGTTCTCCGCAGGTAATTTCGCAGAGAGAATCAGGATGAGCAAGCTTGGCAATGATGAGGATGTTTTGGATATGTTTGGCGGAATAGGCCAGTTTTCAATTCCAATGGCCATTCATTCGAAACCTAGATCTGTTACAGCTATAGAAATAAATCAAGATGCATTCTATTACTTAAAGAAAAATATCTTCCTTAATAGCGTTTGTGACATAGTACGCCCGTTGCTCGGTGACTGTGCACAAATATCTCCTGTTAATACTGTTGATAGGGTAATAATGGGCAACTTTGATGCTTATAAGTACTTAGAAAATGGCATTAGGGCCCTTAAAATGGGGGGAATTTTGCACTATCACGAAACTGTCCCTATAGAACTACAGTCTGCACGGCCACGCACACGGGTAATTGAAGCTGCAAAAAAGCTTGGTAGACACGTAGAAGCTATTAGAACAAATAAGGTGAAAAATTTCTCTCCTGGCATATGGCACGTTGTTGTAGATGCTCAAATTAGTTAGAGCCGTGCTTTATCGCGGTGACGGCCTTTGTCATTACTACAAGTTTCTCAAATGCGACCTCCTGCGTTTGAAGCCTTAAACCACAATCAGGATTTATCCACATGTCATCACCAAAGATTTCAATTCCTTTTTTTATCCTCTCCATTACCTCTTCAATGGTCTCAATTTCTCGCTTGTCAGTATTTATTACTCCCAGTGCAACTTTCTTATCTCTATCTAAGAACTCCTTTGGATTAATTTCATTAAGCAAGTTCGGGAATTTTGCAGCTTCAATTCCAATCACTTCTACTTCGTCAAGCTTTAAGATGTGGTCGTAGTCCTTGTAGGACGCAACGTGGGGATGAATTTTCACTGGTACGTCGATTCCTTCAACAGCAACATCTACAAATTTCGCAACCTTGCTGACATCTATGTTATAGAACGCTGGTTCATCCACCTGAATAGCATCTGCTCCAGCTCTCACGAGTTGCTGTGCCTCAAATTGAAGTGCAGTCGCCATGTCCTCCAAAAGACGCGGGTCAAGCTTCGATCTATATGCCACTCCTTTTCCCAAAGATGACATAGCAGCCATCGTAGCTGGCCCAGTAATGATTCCCTTCACTTTGGCTTTTGTCCCTACAATTGCTCTTGTAAGAGTGATATCTCTTGCTGAGATTGATTTAAGTGGCTTGGTAACTTTTCCCATGATAAGAGAACGGCCGCGGTCGCTCCGCATGCCACCAATATTGTTAGCGAAAAGTGTAATCATGTCCGCTCGCACCTGTCCATCGGATACCATATCGATACCTGCAGCAAGCTGATATTTAACCGCTTCTTCTATTGAAGTGAGAAAAGGATCCTCTCCAGACATTAAGTCATGCAAACTCATTGCTGCTTTTATGGTTTCGCCGATATTGTGCGTCGGATAGCTACCAACGGTGTTAGTTAAAAGGTTCAACATTTCACCTCATTTCTGCTATATGTCATCCATCAGATATTAACGAAACCACAGCGAGCTAATTAGACGCAGTCAACGGTAAAGATAACTGGGGCCTGCAGAAGTATAGACACTTGTATTGTGCAAATCTAATGATATGTCGGAATGAGTTGTATTACCCTGTTATGAGCTAGAGAATATGGCTATTAGTTAGAAGAACTATACGAAGTCGCTAACCTGACGCGTGGCTTTGATAACGACCTCGTTGATTTCTGCTAAATTCTCAGAATAGTATAAATGTGATTCGCATTTGCAGTCAGAGCAGCCAAATCCCTTCATACTTGACACTCCTAAATTGTTGGATATTGCGGTCGAAATGGTGCATTCAACTCGTTCAAGCGTGAAGACTTTATAGACTTCAGTTATCTTAGAGATTGATGAGAGATAATCTATATGCCACTTTCGCGTCTGATTACTGCCGTCTGAGACGCGAATGTGCCGCAAAACTCTGTTGAAGCCGTTGGAACCAAGAGCGGAGCCTACGTATGCGTAGTATCCACTTTTAAACTCGTATTCACCTAGCGCTCCTATTGTTAAAGCAATACCGCCCGTTAATTCAAGGATTAGGACGTAAGCACCGCTGTTAGCGTTCATCGCTTTCATAGATGGCTCTGGCAAGACCTAGAGACTGCTTTATCTGCTCTTTCACGTTGTTTACCGTCACCGCTCCATGTCCAGGGTACAGCACTTCCACGTCAAATTTCATTAATCGCTCAATTGATTCTACCAACGCTTTTGAACTGCCTCCAATTAGGTCTGTTCTACCGATGCCGCCGTGGGGAAATATCGTATCACCTGAAAAAAGACTCTTCGATTCAGGTTCGTAAAGGCAGATGCTGCCCGGCGTGTGGCCAGGGGTGTGAACCACTCTTAAAATGGAACTGCCTATATCTATCTTATCTCCATCTTTGAGCAGTACGTCAATATTAAACGCGGGTGCTCTCTCACCAAAAAAATTGGATGCTGTTGCAGGGGTTCCGACCATTTTTGCGTCTTCTTCGTGCATCATAATTTTAGCATCAGTTTTAATAACTCCGAGTCCACCGGTATGATCAAAGTGTACGTGGGTTAAAACGATATTCTTAACTTCGTTGATTGGCAGTTTTTTGGCTATTGCAATTGAGCCAAGGTCAACGACCGTCTCGTTATCTGAATGAATTAAGTAAGTATTACCCTCATAAGTAAGTGAAAAAGTGTCAACATTCATTACCTGTTTCTTTCTTCTTACAACAAATAAAACTTGGCATAACGTCACAAGCTGCATTTATGCCACGCGCACAACTCGCACACGCAAAAGAATAAAAGTGCATTACGTCATATAGATGTTTGGACTTCAAACTTAGGTACTTCATATGACACTAATGAAAGAAGCGCAGGTGCGATTGACTGATGACATTCTTACAGTCGCACAATCTGAAAGTATTGAACCAGACAAGTTGCGGCGACTTATCGCATCAGGTCGCGTTGTGCTGCTTAACAATGTTAACCGCGATTATGTTGCGCTCGGAGTTGGAGAGTCATTATCAGCTAAAGTAAACGCGAATATAGGGACGTCTGTCGAATATGTAGATAAGAACGACGAAGTCTCAAAAGCACGAGTTGCCCTGCAATTTGGTGCGGATACCGTAATGGATCTTTCGACAGGAGGAGAACTTGACGATATAAGAAGAGCCATACTTCAAGAGGTGCAAGCTCCTATCGGAACGGTTCCCATATATCAAGCAGCAATGTCACGCGGCGCAGTCGTACAAATGACATCAGACGATATGTTCAACACAGTCAGGAAACACGCGCAAGACGGCGTAGATTTTATGACTATCCACGCTGGCGTTACGCTAAACTCACTTGAGCGTCTCAAAAACAGTAATAGGATCATGGGGGTCGTCAGCAGGGGAGGCGCGTTCACTATTGCTTGGATGGTTCATAATGGGCGTGATAACCCATTTTATACTGAATACGATTATTTGCTTGAGATGGCCCAGGAGTATGATTTTGCTATTAGCCTCGGTGATGGCATGCGATCTGGGTGTTTGCACGATGCAAGCGACAGACCAAAATTCATGGAGTACGTTCTTCTCGGGGAGCTCGTTCAGCGAGCGCGAGAGAAGGGTGTTCAGACAATTGTAGAAGGTCCTGGTCACGTTCCCCTCCATCAAATTGAATCAAACGTTCGAGCAATGAAATCAATTACAAACGGTGCCCCGCTCTATTTACTTGGTCCTATTGTAACCGACGTAGCACCCGGGTACGATCACATTACAGGAGCAATCGGCGGCGCCCTCGCAGGAATGTGTGGTGCTGATTTTTTGTGCATGACGACCCCTTCTGAACACCTTGGCCTTCCTACGACTGAAGATATAAAGCAGGGGGCAGTTGTCACGAAGATTGCCGCACACGTTGCCGATCTTGCACGAGGTAGGGGTGACGCGTTAAAATGGGATGACGACATGGCAACAGCGCGGACATCCCTTGATTGGGCGAGACAATTTGAGCTTTCGATTGATCCGGATTTTGCGCGGCAGAAGTTTAGTTGTCGAACAACTAACACTGAGGCCTGCTCGATGTGCGGAGATTTATGTGCGATAAAAATTGTACACGATGCATTAAGCAGTGTTGGTAAAGTTATTCCGAGATCTTCGCAATGTTGAGCCTCTTTACGACCTGCACCTTAAGCGAGAAGCTTTAAAATTCTTATTGCTAATAGCGCAGCATTCTTTCCGTTATCGATGCCAACTGTGGCAACTGGCACTCCAGGTGGCATTTGTACTATCGACAGAAGAGCGTCAAAACCATTCAGTTTACTGCTCACTGGGACGCCTATCACTGGAACATCTGTTTTTGAAGCAATGATTCCAGGAAGCGCGGCTGCAAGTCCAGCGATTGCAATAATAACCTGAAAATGAGATTTTTTTAGGTATTCATCAAGGCGCGCAGGCTCTCTATGTGCCGATATCACCTGAAGGTCATAGCTGATACCCGCTTCGTCCAATACTTCTTTTGCCTTTTCGGCTACGTGCATATCAGAGGTAGATCCTACAATTACAGCTACTTTGATATCGTTCATTGACGTCAAATTGTTATTCGTAAGCAAAATACTGTTTACGTTGTTTACTTAGGCAAATCTGCGTTTGACTTTCAATTTGCTTAACAGTACGTTACCTATGATTATAAGTAAAGGAAATTCCTATTACAAATCATTTTTGATGTACGTTACGCTCTCACAATGGGGCCGATAGTGTAACTAATGGGCTATTCACAATAGCCGTACTGATTTTTTCGTTATTTACCCATAATTGCGATAGGCAAAGTAAATGATATAGGTATTGTAATTATTAGAATGTTTTATTGCTTACCTTATATATTTTAAATTAAAAGAAATTATTAACCATATAACGTGGGAAACAATTGTTTTTCCCACCCATCTTTATTATCATTATCGTGCTCTTTGGATTCTGGTTTTTAAGTCTTTATTGTCTCAGTTCAGGCTTTGAATAAAACGCTTCCACAAAAACAACGTGGCTATAACATATTTCGCGGCGGTTTCTGAATTGTCTCCCTTCTTCATTAGTTGGAGATCAATGGCTGCTTATCTTGAAATTTGCTCAGAAGGCTAAACAAGCTTGACCCTTGAACATTTATTTCAGACTAACCACTTTAATTTGGAATTTCTGCCTTTTTGCTGCAATTTTATCTTGACTCTTGCGGTCCGTGCAAAGGTCCACAATGTCTATTTAAGATTGCTTTAGGTGTTAATTCAAGCGCTTTTCTTGATAGTAATATGCGGGAAGATTTCGTTGACCTGTTAAAAAGTAGATCACGATGTATTGCTACTTTTATTGGCGTATTCACAGTATTTAACGGGTTGAAAAACAGGGTCTCGAATACCTGTTAACAGAAGGTAAGATGATAGCGTGCAATAACTCAACGTAATATTTAATTTAATTTCTTATGTATTCGCAAGTGCATTCAAGAACAATATACAAGTTGCCTTAACATCCGCGATGCTACGCAAGAAGTCCATTCACCCTACGTTTCATGCACTGTCAATAATAGTGTGAACACTCTTTTTTGGAACCGATATGGGATCATTATACGCTAACACGGGCACATGTTTGTTGTTGCGTGTAATTTAGTAGAAAACACGAATTTCGATAAAAACGACTTGAGTCGCGTTATGTACGTGATTCTGAATAATGAGGTTACTGCCGGTTTATTTAGCGAAGTTGCTGGTAATCCAGTGCTGTAACTGTTTCTGTCTGATGCATCGATTATTTGTAGTATACCTCTACTTATCTTAGGTTAAGTGTTAAAGTGAGTTTAAGCAGATTGTACCGCACAGTTTAACGACCGTAGATTATGCGATATAAATTAGTGAAACTTCACTTTGCGCTGTAATGCGTTAGTTTTATGTGCAAGGAACTAAAGTGGTCAATTATTAAGGGTAATTCTAATTATATGGAGTAGCCGGCAATGGGAGAAATATTTGAAACCGAACTTATAATGCTTCCAGGCCCGGTGCCTGTTATCCCGAGAATATTGCGGGCTCTTTCGAAGCCAGTCATCAACCATAGGGGTTCAGAGTTTAAGCAATTGCTTGAACGGAGTACAGTTCAACTTCAAGAACTCTTTGGCACAGCTAACGATGTGTATATCTTAAGTGGCTCAGGCACATGTGCCATGGAAGCTGCTATCGGCAACTTTGGAAATGGTAAGAAGTTCATTGTAATAGAAAATGGCAAATTCGGTCAGCGTCTTAAAGAGTTGTGCTCATTGTATGGGGAGGCAATGCCGGTAGAGAGTAAGTGGGGCACCCCTATTGATTTAGATGGAATCAAGGCAAGGCTTGAAGATGGCGCTCACGCGGTAGCAGTCGTTCATAATGAGACCTCTGTTGGAATGACAAATCCGGTATACGAGGTAAGTAAGCTGTG
>CAZKZX010000059.1:0-8606 GCA_964557335.1 uncultured Methanomicrobia archaeon
GCTTCTATTCAGGTCCCGTCGTTCCTGCTGATGTGAAGTGGGCGGTGTACAACGCACAGCTCTATTACGATGGAGCGTTTCATGGCTGGTTGCATGTGAACTGGGATAAATACGCTACGTTACGGTGAGGAAACGGTACTAACCGAGCGGATCAGTCGGCGCTTTTTACGCGGTGGATGCGCAGAGTTTAGCATGTTCACCTCGCAAAAAATTTCCGCAAAGGCATGACGAGTATCCAATTTTGATGAACAGAACCAAATATATACAACTTGTCGCACATTGTACAGTAAAAAATATGCGGGGGTGAAAATGGTGTACAAGAAGAACTCTAGAAGCAGCTACGGCGGCGGCGGAGGCTATAACCAGTTCGATAGAAGGGAGCCACGTAACGCTCCTGTTGAAGTCGGAAAGCAGTACGATGTAAAAATCGAAGATATTGCAAAACAGGGCGACGGCATTGCTCGCATAAACGGTTTTGTAATCTTTGTCCCGGGAACGCAGATTAACGATGAGCTTAAGATTGAAATTAAAGCTGTTAAGCGCAACTTTGCATTTGGTGAAGTAGTATAGTTTTGACTTAAGGTGAATTTAAAGTATTAAAAGTTTAAGATGGAGATAACTACTTACTGCTATACGGTTGCGCTATAAACAGTGTATAACGGACGGATACGTTGTCTTTCCATCACTTTTTAATATAGTTTTAACCCTTTACGATAGTGACTCCAACCTATCTCTCTTATTTTAAGATGGAAGTCATGACGATGAATCCATTATTGTTTAAATTATTGGATTTCGACGACATAATAGGACTACTCTACCCAACTCTCATATGGTAATACAATAGGAGGTCGTTTGGGGGCTTTCAATGTGAGCGTCTATAGAGTTGCTTGATTGCTTGCCATTGTATTACCGTTTTTGTGCTCATGATGGGGGCATGTACATTATAGTTCCAGCTCTCCGCCCTCTGCACACTGTTGTTTAACGTGACGTTTACTGAAGCAGGACTGCGTATCACATCCTTTGCTATCACCCCTTGTGTTTGATCGTACAGCCGGATCATACTGTGAGTACAACATTAAAAAAAATAGTCAACGAAAGAGAAGACAAAAATACTATGGCATCGATGGTAAAGTCCCCCTATACCACTAAAAACACCATCACAATGTATAGGACCAAATCGTTAAGCCTATATTTACATAATCGTTTGGCGGGTCACCCCACCCTAGAAGTGTCAAGCGCCCACGCTATGAATCTTCTTGAGGGGAGCTCGTGAATAGTAGTCAGGACGATAAAGCCATCACCCATAGGAATCAAGGTTAATACGACCCCATCTTTGGATTTTAGCAAGACGTTTTCTTCCGCTACGTTGGTGAAATATCCGTCCGTTCTTGCCTCCAGTATATCAACTATGTGAGAGGCAGGGTGCTCCTTGATCTGTTCGATCTTCACTGGATCATCTCGTAGGATCATTTTAAACCCATACGGAAGGTCAAGCCATTTAAAGTCGTAGTTATCTATAAAGGGGCTAAAAATTATAACGATCCCGCCGTCTATCACGAAATTTTTAAGCGGGGTTCGAATGCTCTTGATGACTTTTGCCACAGATAAGTAAGCGGAGTTCCCAAATCCTACTGGAATAATCGCAACCTTATACTCAGGCGAATACGGGGTGCCGACAGCCATCGGAGAGACCCGTTCACACGAGACCCCGTACTCTAAAAAAAGCTTTTCAAACAACATGGGCCGATCCCAAATAAGCGCAACATCGATCATCACAAGAGCTAATGGATAAGGCTATTTAATACTTTTTAACGAGTCCTATCAACTTTTTATCAGTAGCATCGTTAACCCATTAGAACGCATCAAAAGTATGATTGAGACTCGTAGATCGCCCCACTCGTGTGTTGCCAAGTGATACATGCTGTCGAAGCGGCTAGAGTGGGCAAGGATTTCACTTATGATACATTGCTATAGCACCTTACCTCTAATTAGTGAGGCAAATATGCCACCAAAGCAGAGTACACTAAAGATGACAAAAGCGAGGTTTATGCTTATCAGGAGAGACGGGTAGTATTCAGGAGTGATCGCCACCCTTCCGATGTAGAGGGCAAAAACGATCACGACGATCCCTAAGCTGAGGACTTGCCCGATCAAACGCATCGTGCTGACCGTTGCCGACGCTACGCCGTAAAATCGGTCCTCAACAGAGCTCATCACGGCATTGGTATTGGGGGATGAGAAGAGGGCAAACCCAAACCCAAGCATTGCTAAATTTATGACAATGTATGCGAGCGGTGTCGTTGCATTTAAAAAGGTGAAGAGCACAAGACCAGCACTGGTTAATCCCATCCCAATCGAGGCGACGATTCGGGGCTCGATCATGTCAGAGAGCTTACCTGCGAGAGGCGAGAAGACGGCTTGGACAATAGGTTGCGAGACCAGGATGATACCGGCAGGAACAACGTCCAACCCCCTTATAATCTGTAAGTATAGGCTTAAGAGAAATCCCACGGCGAACGTTGCGCTATAGTTGATTAATGCCGCCAAGTTGGAGAACGCGAACGCTCGATTCTTTCTAAAAAGGTTAATGTTGAGAACAGGGCTTTCGACCTTTGACTCCCATAAAACGAAGGCCACCAGCCCTGCAGCGCCAAGGAGGAGGAACCATGCGCTCGATGGCATGGGAAGGAGGGAGAGTCCAAACACTGCTGAGAATAGCATGACGCCGTAAATTATAGAGCCAGCCACATCGAATCTCTCTCCCCGCGCCCCAGTCCATTCTCCTGTCAACTTCCAGCGCGTGAGCGCAACGCTGATTACCCCTAGGGGGACGTTGACGTAAAAGATACTCCGCCAGCTTAAATATTGAGTGAGGAGCCCCCCTAAAAATGGGCCGGTAGAGAGTCCGAGGTATACCGCCGCCAGGTTGATGCCAAGCACTCTCCCTCTCTCTCTTACTGGATATACCGATGTGAGGATGGCCACTCCATTCCCGAATATCATGGCCCCCCCGACACCTTGTAAAGCTCGAAAAGCGATGACCATAGCAGAAGAGGTAGCAATTGACACTAAAAAGGACGCCGCGGCGAACACGAGTAGTCCGAGTGTAAACACTCGCTTTCGTCCCTTTATGTCCGCAAACCTGCCGAGAGGGACCATAAACATAGCCGCAAATAAGAGGTACGCGGTCGCAACCCAGCTTAACAGAATGGCGTCCATGGCAAACTCTTTGCCGATCGAGGGGAGGGCTATGTTGACAGCAGAGATGTCGAAGGGGGTAATAAACGCCGCGAGGGTGACAATGAATAAGACCACTCTCTTGTTGTCGGCGCTATTCAACAGGTTCAACCCCCTCTTTGTCCTTTAACAATTCGCTTCATAAATTGAATTTAATGCACCTAGATAAATTGCGACGACGCTGAAAAGCAGGCGTTTCTGTCATATGCCTCGTAAAATGAGGATTAAAGGTATATATTTTATCTCAAATACGGTGAACACCTATAAAAAGAGCTTAAGAGAGGATGAAAATGGAAGCAGGGAAATTTTACGTGTTACCCGTTCTGCCGTACGGATATAAGGATTTACAGCCCTACATCTCTGAAACACAATTAATGCTACACCACGACAAGCACCATCAAGCGTACGTCAATGGAGCAAATGCGATATATGAGAAACTCGACAAAGCACGAAAAGAGAACGCCGACGTGGACATGAAAGCCGCGTTAAAAGAGCTATCGTTTAACATAGGGGGGCATCTGCTGCACTCAAAATTCTGGCCCAATTTAGCGCCGGCAGGCAAGGGAGGTGGCGCGCCAGGTGGAAAGTTGGGCGATGCCATTGCGAGCGAGTTTGGCAGTTTTGAACGATTCAAAAAGGAGTTCACTCAAGCCGCTGTAAGCGCTGAGGGGTCCGGATGGGCAGCGTTAGCGCTCGACAAACTCACCGACAGGCTGGTGATAATGCAGATAGAGAAGCACAACGTCAACGTGTACCCGAACTTTAGTATCGCACTGGTGCTCGACGTCTGGGAGCATGCATATTACCTCGACTATAAAAACGAACGACCGAAATTTGTGGACGCGTTTTGGAGCATCGTGAACTGGGACGTGGTAAACGAACGATTTGAAGAGATAGTGGAGTGCCACTGTGGGGTCAAGTGAACCTCTGCATGCTCTACAAGCAAGTGCAAACGCACAAGAGAGCCTAATTAGCTAAGCTAAGAGTTCATAAGATCTTTCACGCGCCTCGAAGTGAAACCCCCGTTGTGTAAGGGTATCATAGCTTCGGGTGGTGTCATCTTCTCGCACGGATTACCATTCTACCGTACTTCCGCCGCCGTTTGTACCCTTTTTTATATTTATCTGCTGCTTTGTATAGGCGCCAAACGTCTCATCGTGACTTATAACAATAACCTGATTGAGACCAGTAATTGAACCGATCTGTCGTGCAAGGTTATCACATCTGTCCTCATCAAGGTGTGTCGTGGGCTCATCTAAGATGAACAACCCAAGTCCTCCCAGCACCTCTTGAAGGGCGAGCCGGGCAGCAAGGCACGCGGAGATCTTCTCCCCTCCGCTCATCTCGTAAAGCGAGATAACATCGTCGCCAACCGTTTTGAAAATAAGATAATCCTCCTGCCAATGGATCTCTGAGCCGTCCCCAATCATCTCCCTCCAGTGCCGTGCCGCATGCTGGCTGACTTTTCCGGTGAAGGCAGAGCGCATCTCACTCAATTTTTTAAAGCTCTCCCGAATTTCGTCGAAAAAGCTACTATCGGCAAGTATCTCATTGAGTTCAACGTCTAGTTCCATGAGCTCTTCTTTCTTCTGTTCAAGGGCTGTCTCATATTCTTTGCCTGCATCAATCTCGCGCAGTAACTGCGATTCTGTTCCTTTCATTTCGTCGAGCTCACTGCGTTTCCGATCATATTCATCGTCTATTCTTACGTGCTCATCTCGGCTGTATAAGCGCTCTTTGGCGTTAAGTTCTTGCTTCGTTCTTTCGTAGGCGTCTTCGAGTGAGTAAAGGGAGGCCCTGTAGCTTTCACATCTCTGAACCGCACGTTCAAATCGCTCTGACGTCTTAAGAGATGCCACGTAGGCATCGTACTCAGGCATAAGCTCCTTACGCTCCTGATCAAGGCTCTTCTCACTATCTTCGTTTCCACCTTTTTCGGCTAAATCGGCTATTCTATCACTAGCGGCTTCTATTTCCGCTCTCAATGATGCTCTTTTGCTGTCTATATCCTCGAGTTCTTTTGCAATCGAATCCCGATCAACATGTTGAACGTCGAACTTCAACGAATTGTATTCATCAAACCTCGGTTTTAACTCCTCAAGAGATGCAGTTGTCTCTACAATTTCTGCTGATTTGTCGCCTATTGAATGGGCAACCTCTTTACTCCCTTCGATTTCGGATTCGAGTCTTTCAATATCTGCGTCGATTAGTTCAAGCTCTCGCTTTTTCCCTTCAAGCGCGTGGAGCTTCTTGTTTGATTCGTTAGCCTTTGCGATTATCTCTGAGAGCGTTGCTTTGTCGAGTTCTAGATGCTCGAGATCTGCCGTAATGTGACTCAATTCTTCTTTTTGTTGAGATCCGAGCTCCGCGATCGATTCACATCTGTTGTTCGTGAACGGGCATACACCACTCAATAAATCTGTTAGATCTCTCTCAATGTGCGTCTTACGACCGTTAAGCTCCCCAATTTTTTTAGTCAGAAGATCAAAGCTTGTTCGTAGGTCTTCCAAAGGCTCAGCGTCAGCTCGCAACACATCATATTCTTTAAGCTCAACGTTGAGTTCTTTCATCCTTGACTTTTTCGAAGCCATTAGAGCTTGATTCTCGAGCATACGCTCCAAGGCTGATTCATACTTTTGCTGACTAATGTGCAGAGGCGCAAGCAGTCTCTCTAACTTCACGTAGTTGTCAAAGTAAGGCGCAAGGTCTACCAATCTTTCAGCGTTAGAATCATATGTATCAAGCTTTTCAAGTTTGTCCTCTCTCTCGCGCTCAAGATCGTGGGATTTTATACGTAGCTCTGATAGGGTCTCTTTCTCCTTAGCGATCTCCCGTAAAAGCGACCGTACGATTTCAATTTGCTGCGAAATTTCGTTGTATCGCACATAGGACGGGTTAAGTTTTTCGACAATTTCTTTGGCTTCCCTACACTGCGTAACCTCTGCCTGCAAGGTTTCAAGCATATCTTTAGCGCTTTCAATTTTTGACTTCTGCAACGTTACGTCATACGTGAGCGTCTCAATAGTGTCATAAAGTTCTTCAAAAGGCTTCTTTAAGCCCAAAAGCCTTTCTACGTCACTAGTGGCTCCAAGAATCAATGCTCTTAGTGCAGCAAGGTCTGCTTCATCTTTTCTGAGTTTTTCAACGAGTCCACTCAAATTGTCGATATTGTTTTTGGCAAGCAGAACGTCCGATCTTTCCTTATCAATTTTATTCTTGAAGTTGTTCTTCACGTGTTTAGAGTCCTCAAAAGCTTGTCTGTAAGCATACAGGCCGAGAATTTTATCAAAGTGATCTTTTCTACTTTGAGGACTAAATTCAAACTCATTTACTACGTGGCCTTGTGGCACGCAGATTACATCACCAAATAACCTATCAAGGGAGTTCCCATAGCTTTCAGGTGCGCTCAATTCGTCCCATATACATTCGTGTATCTCATCCTTTCCATGCATTTTTGTGTTCGTACCATCGATGTACAGCTCCCAGCTTTGAGAGGCGCGAGATAGACTGTTTATCACGTGATAATTATGATCCTTGTGTGAAAATTTGACTTCAATTGAGCCCTCTTGAGTGCTTTTTCTCAAGAGGTATTCGGTTTCGCCTTGCTTATGTTTTGAGCCATCGTACGCGATCACTTCACGTTTTCTGCCTGCGATGTCCCAGCCAAATACGGCTCTGCCTATGCAGTTGACAATGGTGCTCTTTCCTGCACCATTTTCGCCGTATATCGATATTGTGCCATCCCCGAACGTTATCTCCCCCGAGTCCTCAAATGCCCTGATGTTCTTCAGACGGATGCTCTCCAACTTCATATGGTGGTTCTCCTGAAGTCAGATACGTGCTGGGCGATGGGCTCGGCATCTTCTGCACTTTTAAGCTGTGCGTCAATTATCTCCTTCATTGTGCCCCGCGCAAAAGCTGCGATATCTGAAGCCTGCTCTTTATAGTGTGAAAAGTTTTGCTCGAATATCCGCAGCTCTAACGCTTCCATCGTTCCAGGGTCATCAATGAGCAGATCACCTTTAGTTGTCGTGCCATCGACAATTGCACAATAAAGTGGTGAATATCGATCTTCTACGAAAGCCCTCAACTCGGCTATGTTGGGGCTCCGGTCTATTTTCCCATTTAATATAATCCTCAGAAGGGAGTCGGCCAGCGATTTGTTCTTTTCTACGTGGTCCAATTCCTCTTTCACCTGTTGAAGTAAAACATAGTCATCATTCGGATGCTCGATCGTGAGACTTTCCATGTGGCGCACATTTTTTACTTCCATTTCAGCCACGGAGGGGACTCCATTTTTTAACGTTACATCGTAAAAATATCTTTTAATATCGTAATCGGAGAATCGATAGTATTCTGGACTACCGGGGTTATAGACCCAGTCATCAATCTCAAATTTGTTATGGTTGTGTCCAAGAGCAAGATAGGTCGCCTTAGGGCGAAGCAAATTTAGCTGAGCAGGAGTAATATCTGGTTGTGCCTCGTCCGAATAGTACTTAACTCCGGCGTGGAGCAAGATTACGTTACTGCCATCTGGAATCTGCTGATAAAAATCTTCAAGTCGCTTTTTTAGGTAAATCCCTTGATATCCAAGACCTATGATATTTACTCCTCCGATGGTCGCGACAGCATTGTCAAGGCTTCCACCTTCTGGGGACAAGAAGCGACATAATTCTAACTGCTGAAGTACATCATTTGGGCCATTCTTCTGTGCACCTTTTCGCCTATCATGATTTCCGTCAATTACAAATAATGGAATATTTGCATCTTTTAACGATCCTAACAGTTTGATGGCGTGAATAAGTGAAGTGTGATCCACCTTGTTTGAATTAAACAGATCCCCACTATGAACAACGAAGTCTACTTCGTGTCCAATTGCATAATGTATAATCTCTTTAGTAGCCCGGCTCCAATCCATTAGTCTTTCACTAAGACCGTATTGACGATACCCTAAGTGGGTATCACTTAGATGTACGAACCTTAAGTCAGATTTAATGTTACACACCTCAGTTCACATACGAGACGACCGAATTGTATTAAAGGTGCTCAAACGTTACAACATTGTTTTAGGTCTTCACACTTTGTGCTTGCTTCACTTATTAGAACGAAGCAATTCTAATTTCATTCTAGGATCTAAGATATATCTATCCGAAAGAATGAAAATATAATTATTACAATACTTTCATTATAATGTTCATATATTTAAATGAAGATTCTTCTCTCGCTTAGATTATCTTAAGAGTGGAGTGTTTCCCGTCTCGCCAAAACTCATCTATTGCAGTATTTTAAATTAAAAACTATAGAAAATAATTATTTAACTATTTAATAAAATTCATTTATGAAATCAGTCGTACCTGCTCATCAGTTGC
>CAZKZX010000060.1:0-8590 GCA_964557335.1 uncultured Methanomicrobia archaeon
ACGAATGTTACTAACGGCACATCGCAAATTCCGTCCGTGGCGACGAATCCATTTGTTGCGTTCGGCTCATTAATAGCTGTTATCATAGACCTGCTCTACTTCACGTTCCTCCTCGGTGCGTATGGACAGACAGTCGGCAAAATGGCAGTAAAGATAAAAGTCGTTAAAGAGGATGGGACAAAGATCAGCTACGCTGATGCTCTCGTGCGGACGATACTTTATGTTATAGACGCTATTCCGTACATCGTCCCCTATCTGCTTGGCGCGATTCTTATATGGACTTCGGACCAGAAGCAGCGTCTCGGTGACCGCGCCGCACGTACGGTCGTTGTGCGCGCGTGAGGGCGGGAGTATCGCCCTCTATTTTATTTTTAAGATCCCCAGGGATGTGTAGGTAAGATGGCATACTGTGTGAAACCTCTCACTGGCATCAGCCTTCCAACAGCTAACTATAAATTCTTTTTATTCTATGTTGCTTTGAAAAAATGAACTGCAGATACACATTTTACAGTGGAAAGACGTGTGGTGAGATGGTATGGAACGATTCAGAGTATTGCCTACTCCATACTGAACTGCCACACGATACTGAAACCCCCGAATTTAGGAGGATACTGACAGAAAAGAACAAGAGAATAAAAGAAAAGATAGATAATAACGATTTCAATTTTGAGGGAGCGCAATTAGCGGCAATCGATCTCTCCAGAAAAAGAATTAAAACAGAATTGAACTTTAGACGCGCTGTTATTAGCGAGACTGCTCGATGTAACAACGCAGAAATCGCTGGAAATGTGCTATTTGAAGATGCCGTAGTGAGAGGAAGTATTTGGTTTGAAAAGGCGACTATAAATGGCAGCGTTTTATGTGAGCGCGTCACGATCGATGGCAATGCGTGGTTTGGAGAGGCCACAGTAAGTGGGAGCGTTGATTTTGAAAAAGCCTCTATACGCGGACAAGCGGAATTCTCTGATGCTTCAATAGGCGGAAGTTTAGAGTTTTTCGAGGCTCAGATCGGTCGAGACGCAACGTTTTATAAGACATCAATAAGCCAAGATGTGATATTTCAGCTTGCCGATATCAAGGGAGAATTAGATTTCGAAGATGCACAATTCTTAACTCCACAGGCGCAAGAAGAGGCGTCTAGGCGGGCCAAGCAAAATTGCAAGGGAAGAGGTGATACGGAGGGGGCTGACTATTATCACTATCGTGAGATGGAGGCAAAGAGGAAGCAAAAAAATCCGATTGCACGATATCTGGAACTCCCCTTTCAATATATTTTCTTCTACGGCGTATATCCCTTCAGAACGTTAGGAATATGGCTCTTGGCTGTTGTTGGCTTTTCAGTAGGATTTTGGCATATACAGGGAATAGAAGGGGAGAGCTCCTTTTTCGCATACTTGTACTTAAGTATTATCACAGCTATTACTCCGGGATACGGACGCTTTGTCCTCAAACCTGACATGTATTTTTGGACGAGCATTGAAGCGGTGTTTGGTGCGTTTATGTGGGTTATATTCATTGCAATACTAGCGCGAAAATACTTGAGATCGTGACGTCTGTGCTACGGTCTACTCAAAATCAGACTTATTGTATACGTCGCGCAGGTCGTGGTTCTCTAACTGCAAGTAAATGGTAGTATTCACGTTAACTCATAGACACATCATTTCCACTTGTAAAATGATGAATGCCGGCCTTGTATTCAAACAAACACTCCAACGCTCGACAGCAGCCGATGCCCTTATTTAAGCCAGAGAAAGATTGCTATACTTGATAAATAAATTAGGAGATAGATACCCACACGCAAAAACCCCGTCTTTTTCAACGTTTCCATTGATAGAGTCTTCTCAAAATATTTCACCACAGGGAAAGCCCATAGTGTAATTGCTCCCAGTATTAGGAGATAGAGCATGGACAACTCTGCGTAAAAGAATATCGCTATACCCAAGAAAAACATGATGATGACCGATACGACATAGACTATCATCTCCGTGCGAGGTTGTAATTTGATGAATAAGAATGGATTTTCTGTATCAGGAATTTCATTAACGATGATTAACGCTACCATTCCTACCACGTATATAGCTATTGCGAGCCAAAATAATGGGGTGAAGACGGTAGCAGGAGAAATGGCTACCCATACTGCTACGGGAACAAACGCTGTGGACAATAGTATGGTAAGATATCCAATTTCCTTTCGTGTACGTGAATAGACATACGATAACACTATAACCACAAGCGCTATTGCTGCGGAGAACCAGTTAAAGACCACGCCAGCTATCACGAGGCCTATCCCAGCGATTATCGTCGCATAGAGCGTCGCCTCAGATTTCGAGAGCAACCCAGTTGCTAACGGTCGCAGCGGCCACCTCTGTTTATCCCTTTTCGCGTCAGCGATGTCGTTTACCATCATCGAAGCTGCCAGGACAAACCACGCGGCTATGAGCACGAACGGAAATCGAGAATCCTTAAAGCTTAAACCCGCTAACGCAGCTGCGGCTATTACATAAATGAAACCTACTGACGTCTCCACTATCCGCAACAGGGCAATGAGGCCAATAATTTTATTTCGGAAGGTGCGTTCCGTGGGCGCAGCGTGATCCCATAATACCTGCTCTGCTGATGCCATAGACTTCTCTAGATGTAGAGCTTCTTCACTTATATAATTTTACCAAAATTGTTACCTGTAACCTTTTTAGTTGGTAAAACTATGCTTTAATGAGACAGTGCCTTATGCTCCTTAACGTAACGGAATCAGTACAGTGACAGTTTCATACACCAAATCAAAAAGCTAACCGATTTGTCAACCTTAAATTTTCATAGGCGTTGGCTGATGTTACGTAGTCACGGTCTGCGAGGTCGAGAATAATGGAGTCGACTTCGACAAGGTCTTCCAGCACTGACATCCCCTATGACGTCGTGTGGCGCAACTATAATAATTACGAGGCAAAAGCGGGATGGAATTAACAGTGTGGCGAGAGGGGTTTAAACCAGAGCTCAATTAAAAAGAATTAGCGGAAAGTGTTACTTCTCTTTCCGATAGCATTAGTAGCAGGCACAGTTTTTTATTAAACGTGACGCAATTAAATGATGACATTAAAATACTAGGCAAACAAGATGTGAAGGTAGGTAGGCGGACAAATGAGTGAAAGAGTCGAAAATCTCTCTCCAGATGTTTTTTTAGCTGAAATAGACAACTATCGCGTTACAGTTGATAACGCTATTTTATCGGAGTTGCATCAGCGCAAGGATTCCCCATTTTTCACCCCTCTTTCGAACGCACTAAAGGGGGGAAAGCGCCTGAGGCCAATTTTGCTCCTTCTCGCATTTGAAAGCGTAGATGGAGTAAGATCGCGAAAAGATCCGCTTCCAGCCGCGGTCGCAGTAGAGCTCATCCACTTAGGGTCTCTCATAGAAGACGACATTATCGACAGAGATTTGATGAGGAGGGAAACTGAGGCATTCCATTCCGTATATGGTCCTGAGATATCTCTGTTGAGCACGTTTGAGATGCTCTCGATGATTCTCGATATAACGGCGCGGTACTTAAATCCTCGAATTACGCGAGCACTCGCGCAGGTGATATCCAGAATGAGTATTGGAGAATTTGAGGAACTTAAGATTTATAAAAGTGGACGGCCGGTAAGTGCCGATGAGTACATCAACATGATATCAAAGAAAACTGCATCTCTGTTCCAAGCGTCGGCAACAATCGGGACTATAATCGCCGGAGCGCATGAAAAGGAAATCAACGCGTTGACAGACTATGGCCGACTACTGGGCATAGCATATCAAATTCAGGACGATCTCATGGATCAGGAAGAGGACGAGACGACGAATGTCCTGAGTCTTTTAGATACGCGTTTAGACAAAGAAGAATGTCTTCAAGAGCTATCCACCTCCTACCTCCTCGAGGCAAAGCAGAGGCTCCAAGAATTGAAAACGAGTGAATCTAAGAGCAATCTCATCGCGCTGGCCGATTTCATCGGAATGCGCACAATTAACAGGAAGAGGGGGACATCTGAACGCTGATGTCCTTTACCTGATCCAGACAAAGACTGCTACAAGTAACCAATAAATTATAATGCTCGTTCCTGAAATCTTAAACGCGTTTTCCAGCTTTTCGCGAGACCTATTGTCCCCCAGATATTTCGCCTGAGTTAAGATCCACGCCATAAGTACGGCCAGCGCCACGACGAAGAGCCACGATAACTGTGCATACACGTAGATCGCGACGCCGAAGAGAAACAAGACGATGACCGATACGATGTAGAGCGCCCTCTCGGTAGTGGGGCGGGGCCGGACGAAGAGGGCGGGAATTGTTGGGTCAAGCCCTTCGTGCGTAATTGCGTTCGCCGTCGCTTGAGCTACCACAAAAATGATTATAAACCACGGGAGCGGCGTTAAGATGGTCTCGGGGGAGATGGCGCTCCATATTGCCACAGGAACTAATGCCGCGGGCAAGATTACGGTAAGATACCCGATGTTGTCGCGCAGATAACGTGAGTACACGAGGTTACCCACAAGCACTAATAGTCCCAGTGCTAAGAAAAGCCCGTTAAAGACCACTATCGCTATCACAATACATATTCCAGTCAAAATCGCTGCGTAGAGTACAACCACAGATTTCGAGAGCAACCCAGTCGCTAACGGCTTTAATGGCCACTTCGTTTTGTCCCTCTCTGCATCGATGATGTCGTTTGTCATATTTGTGACTCCACCAGCGAGAAACACGACAACAAGCAAGGATAGAAGCCGAAGGTCATTAAAGTCCGCGCCCGCGAGCGCAGCGATACCTAGTGCCGGTGGTAAATACGCGATGCCAATTCCTATCCCCATCAGTGCTAGGATCCCGATAATTTTATTTCGAAATGAACGCTCAGTAGGTGCGGTTCTTAACATTAACACGTCAGCAGCCGACACTTGTGGATTTGCCATGCGTTTTCGTCCCCCTCTTAAACGATAGTTGCTTAAACTGTTACTTGTCACCTTCTTAGGTAATAAAGTAACGCTTGCGTATCCTTACGTAGACAGAGAGCACATCACCAGTCGTCTGAAGAAGATCCATCAATAAAGCTCTTGAGGCGATGTCAGTGCGCGAAGATCGACCCATCTTTAATGCCCAACACAATTTAGCTTCTCACGCGCCTCTTCTGGCCAGTTTTTGACAGCATCGCCCACGAGATCGACGATCATTTGGTTTAACGTTTTTTTTTCGACGCACTCCTTTTTCAAATCTGCAAATAAAATTGTGATAAGTCAAATGCAAGCTATTCGTAGTCCCCATTTTTTCTCTCTCCTTCGCGGCTGTTTTTTCTATTGTGATCCATAATGGATTACGAACGCCACGCCTCCACAACATTATTTGCATTAATTAGCAAAATTTGAGAATACCAATCTAATTATAACAACTGCGTATCCCTCCCGTTGCATGCAGATCCTGTCACGCCACTTCGTTTAAATGAGGTGTTATGAGAAGGTTCTCAGTGCTGACTCAATCCGCACACGTTATGTTACAGTTTGCCATACACACCGTTCGCAGTGGGGTTGACGTTCGACGGGTGCAGCTCTTGTTGAGGCATGTGGGGATGCAAACGACGATAGCGCAGTTCTAGGATGTGGAGTTAAAAAACGTATATATTGGCAGCGCGTTTTGATGTGTGTACTTAAAAGAACTCATCGTAACGATATTCTATATTCAAGAGGATGAGCGGGAGAAGATTGAATGATTCAGACCGAAAGTCCATTAAAACGCTCTCAGCTGAACGTTGTGCGGAGGCTCTGGAACCTTGAGAGGCTATTCCTCCGAATTCCCTATGCGAATATCTCGTTGTGTGCACGAGTTATAGGGGACATTTCTGAAAATGAGCTGAGAAAAGCGCTTGAAAAGATTCGGACAATACACCCCCTTGTAGGAGCAAAGGTAGTCTTTGACGGCGAGAGAAATGCTTGGTTTTCGACAAACGACGTCCCGGGGCCTATGCTGCGTATCGTACCCAGGCAGTCTGATTCTCAGTGGTTGGATGAGATCGCACGTGAGCAGTCCATCCCGTTTGACTCGTCGACTGGACCTTTGATCCGTTTCGTGCTTATCTATTCGCCGCAGGTGTCCGATTTTATCGTCTTCTCCCAGCACGCGATCTGTGACGGTACAGCACTTGCCATTTTAACGCGAGACATCCTCATGCACGTTGCGTCTCCACGTCTGGAAGCGAAGACGCTATTCCCCCCTCTTCTTGCCGATTATATATCAAAAGCACCCGGTAATGTCGTGATAAAATTCATAGAAAGGTTGTTTATCAATCGATATAACAGACAGTGGAGCAAAAAGCGCTGGTTTTTCGACCAGGAAGACTTCCTTAATATCCATGCAGCATTCTGGCAGAAACATACCTATAAGATTGTGCTGCTCACACTGGAAAAAGACGAAACAGAGCGTCTTACTGCAAATTGCCGGGAACATGGAATAACAGTCGGCTCAGCGATGACCACCGCATTCATTGCTGCATACCATGACGTCTGTGGTAAATTCAAAGGAAGGCGAAAGAACGTTCACTTACCATATGACCTCAGGAAGCGCCTGGATAAGCCCGTTGGCGACGTATTTTGCATCTTTGCCGGAGCCTTTGAGATCAAGTTCGCTTACACCTCTCAAAAGTCCTTCTGGCAGAACGCTCAAACGCTCCACCTGAAAGCGCGGAAAAAGCTAGACGCAAGAGACATATACGGGCCTGCGCAGGAAATAGAGCGGTTCGATCCAACGCTTATGGATGTGCTCCTGAGCTTCGCCTTATACGCGAAAGAAGTGCCTGACGGGTTCAGCCGTTACGACACGCTGTCTGCATTTGTTCGGGATAAGAGCAACATCGCCTTTAAATTCTCTAAACGGTTTATGTCTGCCTATCCTGGAACGGCCAACACGAACCTTGGAAGATTGAATTTTCCTGAAACATACGGTAACCTCAGGCTCGAACGCATGTTCTTCGCGCCATCAACAGGACCGAACCCTTTGATGTTGGGCGGCGTTGGCGTTAGCGGTACGACAACATTCACATTAAATTATTTTGAAGATATGTCAGAGGACGAGGCATTACACACAGCGACACTAATAAAAGTACGTAACCGAGCACTCGAGTACCTAGGATTCCCGGAAAAAATCAGTAATAGAGCGTTTTTATGAGTGTCCCTATACAGCGTGGCGTACTTGCAGTTCACTGATATTAATCCTTCGCTGTGATGGAATCGATTTTCGTACCATGGCAGTGTTAATTGATAAGGCGACGGCTTCTTTCAATGTAATGAAGCCCCTCCCGCTCGCAACAGCGTTAAAAGCCGGAAACCCAAATGTCACTCCGATGGTGGTGGCCTTTCTTCATAATACTGATGCAATCTGGATAGGAGACAGCTACGTGAAGGACGCTCGCTAATGTGCAGGAGAACCTGAAAGAAGTCCTGTCGGTGCGTAGTCAAGGAGCAACGAGATGTTTCAAAATAACCGCTTGTGCCACGGTATAGACGTCAGGGGATCATTGTGAAAAGGTGAGAGTAATGGTCCAAGAAAAGAAGCAATCTCTACTGCAAATCCTCCTATTTTGAATATGACCGAGCCCTATCGGGGCATTTCCGGACCTGATACCGCAAACGGATTTTAAGTGTGGAATCAGAGACGAGAAATGAACCAAGAACTTAAGAACTCATAGACGATTTATTTATGTATAGGTTTTTTATATAACGTCTCATAACAATGCAGTAACAATTGTTTAAATGAGGGTAAAAATATATGATTCTTAGGAGGATTTCGAGTGTCAGTAGCCGATGTATTATTTGGTCAAGCCACCCCCACAGAACCCTCACTCCGAAATAAGATTATCGCGTTCATAACCCTCCAGCGCGTAGCGGTGAACATAATATTCTTACCAGTTATACTTGGTGCATTCGCTTTGGCGGGCGGACGATTTGACGATCCTCGACTTCCCTTCGCGCTTATAGCGGCGTGGCTCATCACATCAACTGGGAGCATAATAAACGACGTTACAGATGTAGAAAGGGACAAGAGGAAGTGGCCGTTACGACCGTTACCGAATAGGTTAATCCCGAGATACGCAGCAGCGCTTTATGCTAGTGTATTAGCGGGCATAGCGGTCGTGATGGTAGGTCTAATCTTCAACTGGCTCAGCGCATCAATGACACTTATAGTGGTAGCATTATCATACATCTACTCACGCTATACTCGAGATGAAGTTGGCCATCTTACAATAATGTTGCCCGCGGTGTTTGTCCCTGTGGCCGTATGGACTGCCATCTCTCCTGGAACTATCTTCACCCCATTATTTTGGCTCACAATCACTCTGGGCGCCATTGGATCAGCGGTGATCAATATCGTTAATGAAACGTTCGACCCGGAAGTCAAAACCTTTTTCATCCGACCCAAACCCTTCACTGAGATGATGCTCTACGTCCTCTTCATTGTCGCCATGTTCTTCTTAGGTGCTGCGATTTTCTTTTACGAGAAGTTGCCTTGGTCATATTTGCTGGTACTGACAGCAATCACTGGATGGGGGTTAACTGCGGCTAAATACTTAGGGGAACAACGGTC
>CAZKZX010000061.1:0-8457 GCA_964557335.1 uncultured Methanomicrobia archaeon
TATGGTGACTTTATGTTCAGTGGTGAAGGAAACGCCAGGTGTCTGTTCGCCATCACGAAGTGTCGTATCAAAAAAAGTTACAGCACGGTTCATACTTGGATTTGAGTTAACAGAGAAGGCAATCCCTCGAAGTCATATTTATTACCAGTAGTATTGATATATATTTCGTATATAAACACTTTCTTAAAATTGTCAGACAGCCTGTATCAGCACATTTGCTCGGAATTTACGGTATATGGCTTTTGATTATGTTTACCAACCGAAGGTAGTGTACTAAAGCGATGTCGATTATGACAGCAAAGATACCAACGAGAAATATAGCATCAAAGACCCCTGCCCCGCCTACAGACGCCACTACTAACGCGCTAGACTTGTAGTGGATAAGGTCACTTAGACGAATCACATCGGCTCCGATTAAGACCCCTAATGATCCAGACACGTAAGCAATTGGCCCCGCTTTTTCCCAATTTTTGTTTGCAAGAGCAATCCCTAGGACGCTCGCCACAAGAGAAAGCCCATATATGTTTCGTATAAGAACCCCTTCGCCTGGTAAGAAGTCTGAAAAGAGGTAAGCAACAACACCGACGACGGCAACACCAATTACGCTGGACAATATGGGACTTCTTTTATCTGCAATCATTCTAAGCGAAATTATAAAAGGAATCAAAAAGCCTGCAATATCAAAACCGACAGCAATATTGCCTCCGTTGCCAACTAAGAGCATATTTTGAAAGCGAAAGATTTTATGAGTTGCATCTACTAACCCAAAACCGATCCAGCCCCTGAAGTACAATATTATGGATAGTGAGGAAGTGAGATAAATTGTTGATGATATTATGAAAATCGTTAGCGTTTCTGACAATTTGAAACCAACAGTCTCAAATCCAACGATTAGAAGTAATAGCACTGCAAATAGTAAAATTAAAAAAATCACATATGATACGAGCATTTTATAACCGCTAAGCTTTTATTTTTTTAAATAGTTCTGCATAACGACGCGATTTTATGCATTCTGATAAATGGATGAAACCCGAAACAAAAAAATCCGACTGGTTCTGGCGCAAATAAATTTAAGTTGATTGCATTTAATTAACTTTCGTTTACTAAAATTCTTTCAATAAGCCTCTTAAATATTCTACTTGCTTCTTTTACCTGTTCTAAGGCTATCCACTCATCCGCTGTGTGTGCCTGTTCTATCATTCCAGGGCCGAAAACGATAGTTGGTATGCCAGCAGCATTTAGTCTCGATGCATCAGTGCACGCGTCCATCGTTGTAACATTTGGTTTCGTTCCTAAGTCTGTTAAAGCGCCAGTAAGTTCTTCAATAATACGATGCATAGGAAGATAAAATGGGTTTGTGAATCTTTTTGGGTCTTTTATAAAGCTTATTTTAACATCAGGTAAGAATCTATGTAATGATCTTATAATCTTAAAAGGATTGTTAGGAGGCACGTGCCTGTACTCTGCTTCTATTATGCAGCGATCAGGGATTACGTTATCAGCTATACCACCATTAATTTGACTCACAGTAAGTGTTTCCTTGCCCAAAATTGGATGAGTTCTAAGCTTGAAATCTTCAAGTTTTATTATAACTTCTGCCATCTTAACTATCGCGTTTCTTCCCATCGCTGGCTTGCTTGCATGGGCTGCTTTTCCGATCGATTCAACTTGTAGCACTATTCTGCCCTTGTGTCCATTTACTATGTCAAGGTTAGTTGGCTCACATACGACGCCAAAATCCACCGATAACTTAGGCATCATTTCGTCGATGCCTGTGCTGTTACCTTCTTCATCAACGACGAAAACAGCAAGCAAAGTCCCAGAAAACGAATATTTTTTACAGCTGGAAATTGCGTCTATCACAGCCGCTATCCCTCCTTTGTCATCCGCGGCTCCTCTTCCATATAACTTGCCAGCAACGACTCTAGGCGGAATGTACGGCGGTACCGTATCCAGGTGACCGCATAACATCAATGAAGGAGATCCATGCCCAAACTTCCCCAAGACGTTCTGCCCGAACTGTAATACATCCATACCAATTTCATCTAATTGGTCTTTAACGAAATTGCTAATATCCCGCTCATTGTTCGTGACGCTTGGAATTTCAACAAGATTGTAGAGTAACCTTGTACAGCGATCCAGAATATCACCCTGTTTCGAGACTTTTTAAAACTCTTTCCCGTAGCAGCGCATTGATAACTTTACCGTCTGCTTTTCCTCGAATTTCTTTCATTACGATGCCCATGAGTGGGCCAACAGCTCCGAGCCCACGTAATTGTATCAAGTCGTGTTCTGACCGTACTATAGAATCTATTAAACCTTCGAGTTCTTCATGACTCAGCATTTCAAATCCCATATCTGCTGCTATATCTTTTGCTTCCTTAGTGGGGCATTGTGCTAGGCCCCTGAGTATCTCCGGGATGCTCTCTTTAGCAATTGTCTTGGATTTAATGAGCTCAAAGACCTCAATGAAGTGGTCGCTTTTAAGGTTATTCACGGGCATTTCCTCTCTTCGAAGTCCTGGTATCGTGCTTTCCAATGTTCTCACTATTAACGTCGAAGCTTCTTTCAGTTCCTCTGTTTCTTCATTATCGCTCGTATTTATTGTCCACAGCTTCACAATGCGTTCAAAAAGCTCACGATTTTCTGACCGCGCAATTTGCCTTGCCAGTTCATCGTTAAGCCCAAATTCGCGCTTATATCGTCTCATCTTATTGTCAAGCAGCTCTGGAAGATTTGTCTTAATTCGATGTACCAACGCGTCAGACACGCGAACGGGGGAAACATCCGTTTCCGGATACATCCTCGCAGCACCAGGAAGCGGCCTCATATATTCCGAACATCCATTTGAAAGCGGCCTCCTCGTCTCTTCTGGAACTCCGATTATCGCCTCATTAGCTCTTTCAATTACTGCGTACAGAGCTTGCATAGCTGTTTTAGCAGTTTCACTTGCTACGAATGTGGCCGCGTCGTCCTCGCTGCATACTAACGCGGCAAGAAGCCTTTCAATCTCGCTCATGGTTATCCCATATTTTGGTAGCTCGTCTGTGTGGAAAACCCCGCCGACACCTTTTTTCTTCGCTCTATCTGCGAATTCAGAACCAAGCCGTCTATCTGGTTGTATTTCTTTTCCAATTAGACCCTTAAAACCTGAGAGCTTTACACCCCAGACCATTTTTCCTTTTAAGACTTTAGAGTTCGTACGTGCAAAAATCGTGGAAACTTCAACCGGTTCTCCCACGTTCGCACCTCTTTTCATCAGTTCGTCTCGTATCTTAAGCAAATTTTCCTGCCTTTCAACTTCAAATTTTACAACGTCTTCTATCAGCTCCAGTGCTTGTACCCCTTTAATTTCAACTCTAGCCCCCCCGTCTATAGATATATTGATGTCCTGTCGGATTGTCCCGAGCCCACGCTTCACGTTACATGCTCTGAGCGTCGTACCTATTTTTAATGCGAGTTCTTTTGCCATCTTAGGGGTTTTAATATCGGGGGCAGTTCCTATCTCCACAAGTGGAATGCCAAGTCTGTCGAGCGAGTAAATATCGTTTCCCACTATTTGAGCGGCTTCTTCCTCTACTGATAAGGTGTCTATTCGAATCCTGCCAGAACTAATATCAACAAATCCATCTGAAGCGAGCAACGCAGTCCTCTGAAAACCGCTCGTATTTGATCCATCGATTACGAGCTTCCTCATCACATGTACCTCGTCAAAAGGTTTCATATCAAAAAGGAGAGCAATTTGAAGAGCTATCTTAACCGCTTGCAGGTTCATTTCCAGCGGCGGTTCGTCATCGTATTCAACTAAGCAAGTGGTGTCATATCCTTTGTAAATAAACCTTCTTGTTCCAACACCCTCCTCAAGAGCCGCTCGGTCAATTTCTCCCATTTCGCTTTTGGAAGGTCGTAAGTATCGACTAAATTCAAAACTTGATTCCTTAGTATCTCTAAGTTCAGTCGGACTACTGCAGAACAACTTTGTCTTCGTATTCAATTGCTGGTGAATTTCAAGGCCTGCTTTTAATCCAACCCTTTTATAATCGTGATCTTTCATGGCAGTTCCTCGAACGTGTTGATACTCCTACTTTCATCCACAGAAATTTCCCCAGCAATATTAGCTTTCATAAGTGTCCTGATTTCTTCACGATTACTTGTTTGACCAAGAGTCCACATCAGCTTCACTAGAGCTGTCTCGCTAAACATGTCACCGGCTTCGATAATCCCCGCCTTCAAAAGGTCGCGGCCTGTATCGTAGACTCTGTCATTCACCGTGCCAAAAGTACATTGCGAAGTCATGACAACAGGTACGTTCCTACATGCCATCTCGATCTTGGGTATCCAATCATTTGAAACGTGCCCTAATCCTGTTCCCTCGATTACTAGACCTTTGTAACCTCGCGACAAGAAGTGGTCAATTATAAAGGGCTCTGCTCCAGGATAAAATTTTATGAGCGCGCACTTGGGTTCCATAGTCGATTTAATTGAGATTTCGCAACTACCTCTCGATGTATATTCATCAAGCAACTGAAGCTCTCTGCTGGGATAGTGAACTCTCGCTATTGGTTTGGCATTAACAGACTTAAAGGCATCTCGTCTTGATGTATGAAGCTTTTTCAGTCTTGTGCCCCTATGAACTAAACAGACATCATCCGACCTATTTTCGTGCATCACGGCAGTGATTTCTGCAATATCACTGGTGGCAACGGTGGCAGCACTCACTGCATTCACCACATTATCGCTGCTTGGCCTATCGGCAGACCGCTGGGAACCGACAAATACGACTGGAACAGGAACTTTTAATATAAAAGACAACGCGGCGGCGCTATAACCCATAGTGTCCGTTCCGTGTGTAATTATTACTCCGTCTACCCCCCGCGTAATCTCATCAAAGACACATTGGGAGAGCTCCGTCCAGAGCTCAGGCTTCATATTTTCGCTAAGTATATTGTACAGCAGTTTTCCTTCAATGTTTGCTACTTCGGCTAATTCGGGTACTGCATCAATTATGTCATCGGCATCGAACTGACTCGTTACCGCGCCCGTTCGATAGTCAATTTTACTTGCAATAGTCCCACCTGTAGAGATGATCGAAATGTTAGGCAACTCATTTCGTTTAGGTCTGAGTATTGTTGGCCCTTGAGTCGATGTTCGTTTTTGTAAAAGCTTCAACTTGATGGTTTTTGGAGAGAATCCGACATTATAGCCACTATCGAGCTTAATGACGATGAAGTCACTCGTGCTGGGCATTAAAACTCCCACAAAGTGTCTTCCATTTTGCTCAACTATAACTTGATCGCCCTGTTCGATTTCCATCTTAGCCCTCAGTCAAATTTTCGAGATTTCGGTAAACTTTATTTAACCTTCGAATGAGCGCCAGCACCTCATTACTTTCCTTTTTTATGTCTACGCGTCTAGAGGAAATCATCCTCGATACCTCGTCGGGAGCGGGCCCACCTTTTACGCTTCTACGTTTGATGCTCACGTGAGGGTCTAATGCACTCGCAACATCATTTTGAGTCAAGCCGAGGCCAGAAAGTGTTTTTCCACAGCGCTTCTTCGATACTGCATCGAGTGCTTCTAAGTCTACAATACCCTTTCGCGCCAGCTCCCCAACGATGGCGTGTGCTGTTCTGAACGGTATCTTCGTTCTCCTTACAATCGTATCTGCTAACTCAGTAGCAGCTGTAAATCCAGTTGAACTCTTGGCGGTGAGCAGTTCTCTTTTGAACTTAATTGTGTCCAGTACGCCCGTAGAGATTGCGATCGAATCGATCGTATTTTTCATCCCGACTTCCAAATGGACAGTAACCTCTTGCAGATCTAGGTTGTAGCTGTAAGGAAGCGCTTTACAGATCGTTAGCGCGGAGGTGAGGTCTCCTATCACAGAGCCGGTTTTTGCCCGTACAAGTTCTAGAGAATCCGGGTTCTTCTTTTGAGGCATGATGGAACTTGTGGACGCATATTTGTCGTTAATTTCAACGTATCCAAACTCTGAAGTGCTCCAAAGAATGAACTCCTCTGCTAAGCGGCTGATATTTATCATTATGTTTGATAAGGCAGCCAAACATTCAATGGCATAATCTCGCGTGCTCACAGCGTCCATCGAATTTTCAACAATTCCTTCAAATCCGAGCATTGCTGCCACAAAGTCACGATCTAGGGGAAATCCAGATGATGCAAAGGCTGCTGCTCCAAGTGGGCAAGTGTTAGTCCTGTTAAAGCAGTTAGACAACCTTGCTAAGTCTCTACCCAGAGCATCGTAATGGGCGAGGAGATGATGTGCTAACGTCGTTGGCTGTGCGTGCTGGAGATGCGTGAACCCCGGAATGACTGTCTCGACATTTTCCGCAGCCTTGTTTAGCAAAGTCATCATCAGTTTTACTACTTTTGCCATAAGTTGCACGATCTGCTCTCTCACAGCCATTCTGATGCACGTAGCAACCTCATCATTTCTTGATCGCCCAACGTGCAACATTCCCCCGTATTCTTCGCCTATCATATCTATAAGGGCGCTCTCTATTGCAATGTGGACATCTTCAGCATCTTTGTTTAATGAACCATACCCTTTTTCGCGAATGATTTCAAGACTTCTTAGTATTGCATTAGCTGCGTCATTTGAAATGATACCCTGATTTTTAAGCATAACAACATGCACTTTATCTACCATGATGTCATACTCAAAAAGCCACTTATCTACCGACATAGAGGACGTAAAGCGTAGTGCACGCTCATCCATATCAATTAAACGCCCTCTTCGTAAGATATTATCTTTCATCTGAAACAAGATAGTAGAGAGAGATATTATGTATTTTTCCTTGCTTTATATCGGGGCAACGCCAATGCGCTCAACTTGCACATAAGACATGTCGTACAAAGCTCTTAAATATGTGGAACAGAGAAGCTATAAAATAACTAGTTGACGATAAATTTAATTTTCACATGGTTTACACGAACGTCATCGATTGAATGAAGCACTTAGAAGGTAAAACTGTCGTAGTTGGAGTTACTGGCAGTATAGCAGCTGTTGAAGCCATTAAATTGATAAGAGCACTTCGCCGTAGTGGCGCAGATGTTCACGTAGTTATGTCTCGAGCCGCTCGACGCATTGTGCATCCCCATGCTCTTGAGTATGCCACCCAAAATCCAGTTATAACTGAAATAACAGGTATGGTTGAACATGTACAATTCTGCGGCATAGAAGGCAGCGCTGACGCATTGTTAATCGCCCCGTGTACGGCAAATACCATAAGCAAAATAGTTAATGGCATCGATGACACACCTGTAACGACTTTTGCAGTTACAGCTATCGGCTCTGAAAAGCCGGTAATAGTAGCTCCCGCGATGCATGAAGCGATGCTAAAGCATTCAATAGTCGCGCAAAATTTGGCAAAACTAAGGGAATTGGCATACGTCGTTGAGCCTTACATCGAAGAAGACAGGGCAAAGATTGCTGAGGCAGAAGAGATAGTAGTGGCAGTGGAGCATGTGTTATCGAAAAAAGACCTTGTTAGTAAGAAAATACTTGTTACGAGCGGCGCGACAATTGAATCGATAGATCCTATAAGAATACTTACAAACAGGAGTTCTGGAAAGACAGGTAGAGCGATTGCACTTGAAGCATACAGACGAGGAGCGCACGTCACTATAGTGCATAATGGTGACGTGAAACTGGTCGACCAAATAAAGATCGAAAGTGCAGCTGATATGATCGATGCAGTGTTAGAGGAACTTAAGAAGGGTTATGATATATTCATAAATTCAGCTGCTATTTCAGATTTCACTGTCGATCTGATCCCTACAAAGATTAAATCTGGCGAAGATGCTGTGCTTAAATTACGAACCGTACCAAAGCTTACTAAGTTAGTTCAGGAAAGGTATCCAAATTTATTCGTGGTTTGTTTTAAAGCTGAAACGAACACGAATTACGATGAATTAATTAAATGTGCAAGATCGATAGACGTAGATATGATAATAGCAAACGATGTCACCCGTGGTGGCATGGGGACTGAAGACAATGAAATATTCATCGTCAATAAGGGTATTGAAAGATACTATGGAGAAAAAGAGCTCCTTGCTGTAAAGATAATTGATGCAGTTGTAAAAGCTTTGAATAAGTAACAAGCATATGAAAGCGAGCTGCCCCCTCCATATTACGGGGTTTTTTGCGATTCACAAAGGGTTTAATGAAAAGACTCGTGGAGCGATCAAATCTGTGGGGTGTGGCGTCGTCATCGACGATAAAGCAGTAACAGACGTTGAACTAGGCTCAGGCAGAATTTACATAAATGATGAAATAATACCAGCGCCTACCACGAAATCTGTGGTGGAATCTCTCACAGGTGTAAAAGTGGATGTAAAAACAAATGTTGCTGTTCCAATGAGCTGTGGCTTTGGCACGAGCGGAGCTGGAGCGTTCAGTACCGCACTTGCTCTCAACGAGTTACTGTCTCTTGGTCT
>CAZKZX010000062.1:0-4804 GCA_964557335.1 uncultured Methanomicrobia archaeon
AAATCACACCCACTCGTTCTTAGTGTTTCTGGCCTTCACAAAAAAGAGGACTTTCTATTCGTGGATATCGAGACGCTAGGACTTTTCACGCGACCGATTATACTATTTGGCGTAGCGCACTTCTCTGATAATACTCTAGTAATACATCAATATTTGTTACGAAGCATTCAGGAAGAGCCGGCTGCGTTAACGGCAGTGCTCTCCCATTTGAAGAGCGGTAGTGCCTTCGTCACATTCAACGGGCGAACCTTTGACATACCATATATAAAGGAGAGATTAGCATATTATAGAATGAGGGGAGATCTAGAGAGGCCTCATTTTGATGTGCTCCACTTTTCAAGGCGTGCGTGGAAAGACATCGCGGACAATTTTAAATTGACGACATTAGAGCGTCAGTTCATAGGAACGCGAAAAGATGACGTACCAAGCGCACTCGTGCCAGAATTCTACGAGACCTACGTGAGAACCAACAATATAGGACCACTCACATCCGTAGTTGATCACAACAAACAGGATTTAATCGCTCTTGCATTTCTTTTCTCGAGACTGTGTGAGGAGTTTGCATAACGGTAGAAGGCACAATTAGAGGGCTAAAGGACGGATCCCGATACAGGGATAGAATAGAGCATATCGAGGTGTTGCCAGCCAGAGAACCTACATACGGGGAACTTAAAAAGGAGTTGCCAGTACACCTCCAACGGTACTTGGCAAAAAAACAAATTACTCTTTATCAACACCAATGCGATGCACTCGATACGTTGCGATCTGGAAAAAATGTGGTAATTACAACGCCAACAGCATCGGGAAAAACGCTGGCGTTCAATGTTCCAATCTTTGAGACGTTGCTCCAAGACGAGAGTGCTACGGCCCTCTACCTCTATCCGACAAAAGCGCTCTCCAACGATCAATTGAAGGTAATTAAAGAGTTTGAACGACTAAGTGGGGTACTCGTTCATCCGAATGTGTACGATGGCGATACACCTACGGGTAAACGACCCAAAATCAGAGAGACGGCGAGGATAATAATTAGCAACCCGTATGAACTCCACCATGTCTTACCCTGGCATCATAAATGGCAAAAGTTCCTAAGCAATTTGAAGTTCGTGGTCATCGATGAGGGGCATATATATCGCGGTGTTTTTGGATCGAATGTTGCGTTTTTGTTGAGAAGATTGCGAAGGATATGCAACTCGTATGGTTCTAGCCCCCAGTTCATCTTATCGACGGCTACGCTCGCGAATCCCGTTGAACTTGGTGAGAAGTTGATCGGATGCAGCTTCGACCTTATTACTAACGATGGATCACCAAAGGGTAAGAAATACTTCGTTTTCTATAATCCCTATTTCGACGCGGGTGACCGTGACACGGGTGAGCTCTCCACCCATCAAGAGACGAAAAATTTGCTCCTGTTTTTTGTGCGGAATCACCTCCAAACGCTCTGTTTCACAGTCTCACGGAAAATGGCTGAGCTCATTGCGTTGTGGTCAAAAATGGAGGTTAAAGAGGCTGAACCATACCTCGTAGACAAAATCACGGCGTACAGAGCGGGGTATCTTCCTGAAGAACGAAGAGAAATAGAGAACAACCTCAAGAATGGGACGCTATTGGGAGTAACGTCAACCAATGCTCTAGAGCTCGGAATAGATATTGGTTCACTCGACAGCGTCATCATTTCCGGGTATCCTGGAACGATTATCTCAACGTGGCAGCAAGCAGGAAGAGCAGGAAGAGGCGTAGAGGAATCCATTGCGACACTCGTTGCCTTCCAAAACCCGTTAGATCAATATTTTATGAAGCATCCGGAGATGTTTTTTGGTAAATCTCACGAGCACGCAATAATTGACCTATCGAATTACTACATCGTTTTAGGACATCTCATGTGCGCTGCGGCGGAAATGCCCATCACATTAGCCGATGGGGAGTTATTTTTTGGTGATTCCTGCAAAGGAGGGCTAAGGGAGCTGGAGAGGCAAGGTTTGGTGCAAAATACGTTGAGAGGATGGGTATACTCAGGAAAAGGTAGAGCTACAGAGGTTGTTCGCTTAGATGCCTTGAGCTCAGATACATTTAAAGTCATTTGTGATGGAAAGTTGCTGGAGACAATTGATAGAGTACAGGCATATCGAGAGGCCCATAACGGGGCAGTCTTACTACATCAAGGAGAGACCTATATTGTAGAGGAGTTCGACCTCAACAGTGCTATTGTTCACGTCAAAAAGAGGGAGGTCGATTTTCACACTGAACCAATGAAGACGGTAGACATAGAAGTCTTAGAGGAGATGGAAAAGAAGGAGATAGGAGAGTTTGTTGTTTCGTGCGGAGATGTCAAAGTCACCGAGCAGTACGTCGGCTACAAGATACTACGCTATGACCACGTTGTGGGAATTGAGAGCCTTCACTTGCCGCCATTACACTTCAAGACAGCAGGATTATGGTTTACCGTGCCAGATGCTATACGGACGGAAATAAACGAGGAGCGTGTAGATTTCGGGGGTGGATTACACGGTATCGAACACGCAATGATCGGAATAATGCCCTTTCACGTTCTGTGCGACCGGTGGGATATAGGAGGCGTGTCTACGCCGCATCACCCCGATACCGCAAACCCAACGGTCTTCATCTATGATGGGTTTGAGGGGGGAATCGGACTGACTGAAAAAGCGTTCGAACTAATTGAAAACATCGTCGAGATGACTCTTGAGCTCGTGAAGGATTGTAACTGTGAGGAGGGGTGCCCTGCGTGTATCTACTCTCCGAAATGTGGAAATGAGAACAAACCATTGGATAAAAAAGGAACCATACTGTTGCTTCAGAAATTGCTAGAGATGATGAAAGTCGAGACAGCAGGGTGAAGGATTCCATCGAACATACTTAATTGTGAAGTGGTCGTACAAACGGCGCCACAACGCTTATAAATTCGTTAATTTTATGTGTTTTGCGGATGATTGCTTACCGCAAATCGCCGTATGACTATGTACCACAGCGTGGCATCTCACTCGACGCAGCTCCACGGTACTTAACTACACAGTCGGATGTATCGCTTAGCTTGTCAATTTCTTCCTCTCATACCCCTATAAACGTATTCACAGAAAAAAAGGAAAACCTTTATTAGTTATTACATAAGATCAGAAGTAGAAAAGAAACCTTTATTAGTGATTACATAAGATCACAACTGGATAAACTGAGGGGGAGGTGAAAAACGAAATGTTCGATTTATTTGGATGCTTAATGGCACTCATAAGTGGCATAGTGCCCGCATTATTGGGACCTGAAACCTGGTTAAACGCTATTGTAGCTCTAAATACTGGCCCACTCGGGGTGGCTCTCCCCGCATTGATAGGATGGCTCTAAATTTCTTCACCTCATTATAATGTTGCAAGGGGATGCCCGTCAAGTCGGACAAGCGGACTAGGAGAGGGGTTCTTTCAGTATTCCGCTATTTTTTTTAATTAATTCACGAGAGGGGTGGTACTTGCCGTTTCCTCATATAGTGATGAGTTGAATTTTTATAAGTGATGGGGAAGCGCTCTGTGCCGTAACACGATATCGAGTCAGCGCAAGGTGCCCCGCACCGGAGTATTTTGGACCTAAAAATTGGATCAACTGCTTTCGTGCTTCGAAAATCGACATTAGACGGTTTGATGAACAATGGGGAAAAAGGCATGTACTGAGGTACGCCCGCCAGCTCACCCTGAATATTCACGGAAAACCGACAAGTTGACTACGGTAGCCCACAGTAAAGGCCCCGCGATCAAACAAGAGATTACTAAACAACGTCGTGTCAACAAAATTACAGTTTAAGTCCCCATAATCGAAGACAAAGTATCCAGAAGATACATTTTTAAATGTCTTCTGTAGTATTTCGGTCCGCCCCCAGTTGAGATTATATCAATATACCCCGCCTCAACGAGCTCCATAAGAGCCTCTTTTATTTCCTCCTTTGGTGCTGTACCGACCTTTTTTTGTATCTGCCACAAGCGCAACCCATCGCCCCGTGTCTGATAGATGTGCCACATAGCTACCTGCTGTAGGTTTGACATCAGAGCTACCTCCTTTGGTCCGTCGTTCAATTTTGGATTTAACATCGAACTGCCTTCTTCAGTTAGTGATATGAACTGACTAGTAGTACAAAATAGGTTAAACTCCACGTTTAAGATTTGTGTTTAATACGTGAAGAAGCAGAACTGATTGTCAAAGATGTTATAAATTCAGAAAGCGACTTCAGCTTACTGTTTGTCACTCCAATCTGGGTTCATTTTCTTAATCACTATTCTGCCTCAAGATGCACTACGAATGACCTTTCTCACAGTTCCTGTAACTTGTTAGTTATAAACGACGATACGCGTTCTCTGGAGATTCGAACAAAATCTTATAAAAGGTCAGAAAGACCGAAAGACGTGCGTGCACTGAGGGTACCGTCTAAGTAAATGTAACGGGGGCACAGGCATACTAGAGTCGTAAAAAAAATTAAATTAAAGAAATTGTCTGCCAATGCGAAGATTTTTTGCCGATTATACCCTGAGCAGGTCGTTATGTGACAACTACTGTGCCGAGCATAGATGGATGTATACTACAGCGGTAATGGTATGTTCCCGGAGTAGTGAACTGGAATCGAAACGAAGCTCCGGTGTTTATAGTCCCTGACGCAAAAGCACTCGTGTCTGAGGTTACCGTATGCGGGACGCCAGCCTGCTGGTTCGTCCATACCACCGTTGTTCCTCTCGCAACGGTTACGGTAGAGGGAGTAAAGGCGAAGTTTTGGATGGTGACCATAGCCGTAGCGAGGGTCGGTGTTGGTGTTGGT
>CAZKZX010000062.1:4904-8269 GCA_964557335.1 uncultured Methanomicrobia archaeon
GGCGAAGTTTTGGATGGTGACCATAGCCGTAGCGAGGGTCGGTGTTGGTGTTGGTGTTGGCGTCGCGGCCTTTATTGTTGGCTGTACCATTGGCATGCGTGTAGTACTCGCCGTAACGGTCTTATTAGCCACGCTAGTAGTTGTATTTGTTTCATTTGTAGTCGATGTCATACATCCTGTAATGCTCACTGCTGCTACGATCGTAAGGGCAATCAGCAATATGATCCATCGTTTGTGTGAGTTCATATTAACCAACTCTCACATGTAAAGAGATGTACAGGAATGAAGTTCTGACCTCTGGAAAGCATAAAAAGAACCACATTGACCTCTCCATTGCATACACCTCATGATTGGAGAATGTTTCAAGCAGTGCCTCTTGAATACGGGGGGGTAATTGTGTGAAAATGAAGGGGCTAATAAATACATGAGTTACGTTAAGAAACTCCTTGGCCTTTTTGATACCTTTGTAGTCTCGTTCAAATTGTATAAATGAATGAACAGAATTGATTACTAAATTGGATTCAGATCCTTCTTGAACCTTGTTTCAACAGAAGCAGTACATGTATCTCCTCTTGCTGTCTGGAACGATAACTTGACCCGTGACGGAAAAGTGTAGACGATAGATGCGATGGCAAGTATTTTTTTAACGTCAAGGACCAGTGATTCACTCGCGAATTTTTTTTAGCACCCACGCCATGTTTTGCCCGAGATTCTTCATGGTCTCCACACCTTCTTCGTCCTTTTCCACGTCGCCGATATCCCGTCCGACGCCAATGTTCCAGTAGCTGGAGCCCGGGACGATCATCTGGCTAATGAAGAAGAAGTGGTTGAGGGAGTCAAAGGTATGTATCGCCCCACCTCGACGCACCGCTACCACTGCCGCACCGACCTTACGCCGAAACATATCCGCGTTGGCCCTCGCTACAAAGCCTGCCCGCTCGATGAGCGCTTTCATGTCCGTGGTGACGTCGGCAAAATAGGTAGGCGAGCCGAGGATGATCCCATCCGCTTCTGCCATCTTTTCGATGCATTCGTTCACCACATCGCTCTCCACCGCGCAGCGCTTGTCCTTGTTTTCGAAACACTTATAGCAGGCGATGCAGCCCTGAATCTTACTGCCTGCAAGCTGCACCAACTCAGTTTCAATCCCTTCTTTTTCGAGTTCGTGAAATGCATACTTGATGAGAGCGGCAGTATTGCCGTCCTTACGTGCACTGCCGTTAAAACCCACAACTTTCATTTTCGTTTCCTCCTCATTTACGAGCGTGAATAGGGGGGCCTACACGAACTCCCCAGCAAAACATATCCGTTCTTAATACGCTTGGCAGCTTGTTGCCACGCCCGTCTGTTTCACCGTATCATAGTAGAATTGACAATTATTAATGCAGCCGATATCCGGAGCTTTTATATCGCCGAAATAGGCGTAAGCCCGTGCTCTGCATCCTCCACAGACATTCCGGTAACTGCAGGAGACACAGTGTCCTTTTAGATCGTGCCTTTCTCTCAAAGACTGCATAACTTCAGAATTTTGCCAGATGTCGATGAATGATTCCGTTCTCAGATCTCCTACTTCTATCGGCATAAAGACACAGGGAGTGACTATCCCGTTGGGTTGAATCGCGCAGTACATTCTCCCAGCGCCACAACCGCCGATAAACTCCGCGAGCGCCCCCACCTTGTCGCTAAACCCAGCTGCTCCGACGTGTGCAAGCGACATGACGCCACTCTTTGAATTCATAAGGCAGACCCGCGAGAACTGGGGCGCGGTAGTGAGAACCTCATATCCTTCCGTCCTCTTGCTGAGGTGCTCGTACATTTTTTGCATTACCATTTCTCGTTCTTCTGGTGAAAGATCCATATTGATAATTTCAGTGCCCCTTCCTACCGGTATGAAGTTAAAAAACAAGCTTCTATTCACACCTAAATTTCTACTTAAAGCAACTAAATCGTCTAATTCAGTATAATTCTCATTGGTTAATGTTGTGGCGATGCAAGAAAACCCATCTTCAGCGACGACGTTTTTTATTCCAGCAATTGTACGATCCCACGCTCCGCTAACGCCTCTAAATTCATCATGTTTCATCGGGGCAATTGAGTCAAGGCTTATCTCGAAGTATTCAACGCCAACGCTTTTTAACCGTTTCACTACGTCTGTTGTTAACAGTGTTCCATTCGTTGCTAATGAAAGGTAAAGGCCCATGTCAGAGGCATGCTGGGCTACCTCCCAAAAATCATGATGCAATATGGACTCCCCACCTGAGAAAGCAATGGCCACGACATCATTTTCAGCCAACTGGTCAATAACATCCAGCTTCTCTTCGAGAGTTAATTCATCCGGAGAGATCTTACCGGCACTTTGATAGCAATGTTTGCATCGTAAATTGCACGCGTTTGTAAAATTCCAGACAGCTAAAAAAGGGGCGTGTAATTTTTGCGGCTTTGTTACCCCATACTCAGCGATACTTTTAATGACATTTGACAGCCCTCTGCGGTTGGGTTGCCGGCCAAAATAGTCCTTCATCACCGTTTTGTCAACTTTAAACAATGTTCTGCCAAGTTCAATAAACGCGTAGAAGGGCAAAAACTTCAGCTTTTTACTATAACTAATATTGTTCTCACTGCTATAATTCTTTAAGGCATCATAAATAATAGTGCTATCGTTGGCGTAAAGCCCTTTAAAAATTTGTCTAATTAATCTGTTTCCCAATACTATATTTGCTATGTTGAGGGTTGAAAATAACGGTGCCGAATTATCAGAGGTTTCGTACTCACCGTTTCGCAAGTACTTATTTCGACTTACCGCTGCCATATTGTCATCACCCATCCCCCCTTAAGGTTAATAACGCATGATACGGCAGTACTAGTCTGCTTATTCTGTGTGTTATTCTATATTATATTTCATTTGTTAGTGTGATATTATTTACCACTTATCCACAAAAAAATTCTTTTAGTCTGCTCTGTCGTGTTTTAGCGGATTTTTGCGTTATGCGATTCTTGCTGTTTCGTGAGTGAAATATCATAACAATTGATGCGATCCATAAGGAGGGGGAGGATCAGACACTAGGCGGGTAATGGTATATGCCATTACCCTACGTTCTGCTCAAACCTGGCAATGCTCGTCGCACTACCCGTTGTTCAGCTAATTGCTGCTTCCTGGCGTCCGCCTAACTGCAATGGTGTGAATGGCGCAAGGAGAACTGCGTCTACGATACCTACTGCTGAAGCAGTGCGATACATCGAGTGAATTGCGTAAGGTGATTGCGGTGACAAGTTTGTCAAGTGGAATGGCATTCCACAGCAGCAATGACATTAGAATCCGATTTGGTTTACCAATTTACTCGGGAAATTCACAGGCAAGTGCTCTT
>CAZKZX010000063.1:0-8231 GCA_964557335.1 uncultured Methanomicrobia archaeon
CGGGGTAATCCTGCGGGCCATGGCGAAATTCGACAGGCCGCTAAGGTTCGGCTGGTTAAGGGTCTGCGTGGGAATCGGAGCCAGGGAGCCTCCGCCCGAGGTGAGCATTGCCGCGACAATACGGTTGGTATAGGTCGCAGCGTTCGTGCTGTACAACGGATGTGCGCCACGCGGCCAGTTTGGCAGACCTGCAATGTAGATGTTCGCATTCCAGTTCGGAACACAAACACCTGCGGTGTCACCCCAACGAAGGGTTTCACCAAAGGTTTCCAGAATCGCCTGGTGAATCTCCAGGTCTTCCTCGTCCTTGTTCCAATCACCGAGGTTATCGACGTGCTTTGAATACAGGGAAAGATATGCCGCGTCAAGCTTTCGTACTCCATAACCCGGAGTACTAACCGCATGACGACAGTTGTTTCTGAAAATCCTCGCAGATTTCGTGATCGGAAGTTCTTCTGCACCGATCATCACACCGTTACCAAGGGTTCCAGCACCCCTGAGTTTCAAAAGCATGGTGATGGTCGCCACGGTGGTTTCGCTTAAAGCGGCGTCCTGAATCTCCATGTAAATCTTACTCGGAATCTGCTTTTTCTCGGCGTTATAAAGCCCCTGGTTGTCGGTGTAAATCGACTTCAGGAGAGACTTCATTCGCAGTTCGGAATCAAACCCGAGCTTCATGGAATTGATGTCAAGCTGTGCAACCGGAGTCACACCTACTCCACCAACCTGATTCTGCATAACACCCTTTGCAAATTCGCAAAGGCTGACGAACAACATACTGAAAAGAATCCTGATATTCATACTTTCTCCACTTGGTTAATGTTTTCTAACCAAGCGTCTACGCGCTTTTAGCCTTCAAGGGATTATCCCTCATTGAAGGTAATTGGTGGCATACCGAATACTGCACGTGCCTTATTGATCTCATTGAACTTGTCAGGTTTTCCGTGGTCGTATTCGTACTTCGCTTTTTCGGAATCGGCGCTTTCCAGAGTTCTCTGGGCCCATGCCAAGGAGTCCTGAGTCTGGCCTACGTCTTCATGCGCATTCAATTCAACGGCCCCTTTGTCGCGCCTTTGAGCGGCTTCCGCTGCCGATTGCGCTCCCTTTTGAAAGGCCCCGTCAACCTGCTTATCGTAAAACCCATCCTCGATTCGTTTCTGCTGAATCGCGGCTTTAAGACTCGGAAGCACCAACGGTATTTGTTTCCCAGTGGCGATGTCGGTCTTATAAAGCCGTTCAACCTTTCCAGTTCGATAGTCCGTCCGGTATCCTTCCTGGTAATCAAGCAATTCACAAATATTAATAAATTTCTTGATATCCTCAGAAGGTTCTTCGGAAACTCCCATTATTTGCAGTTTCGATATGAGGTCCGGGTTCTTGAGTTTCAACTGATCCAAGGCAGCAAACTTTTCGTTATCGTCCTTTGCTGGTCGGCCGTAGTAAGCCAGGGCAACATCATCCCTGAATTTTACATAATCACCTTCAACATCTTTTGAGGATTTCGTGAGTTTAAACTCCTCTCCTATTTCCCCAATAGTGTCGGCTTCCTTATAGCGTTCCGTAAGGGCTTCTTCGAGTCGTTCCTGCTCGACTGACCTTCTCTGACCTTGAACAAATTTACCAAACTCACTGGTGGTTTTTCTAGTTTCCTGGATTTCCTGTTGCGCCTTAGTGAGAAGTCCCGTAAGCACATTCAGGTTTTTCGTCTGAAGCTTTGACAACTCCCTGGCCTTCTTCTGATAATCAGCAGTATACGCTGCGTCGGGATCGTCTTCAGCCAATTTTTCCAGTTCACCCTGCAAGGTATCAATCCGCTGAATCTCTGCGTTTACCGTAGAAATATCCGCGGCAGTCTCCTGCTTGGGTGCTCCACCTTTTCGAATCTGTTCAAGTTCCTTCTCGGCTTTTTCCGCACGCTCCAACGCGGTTTGCTCCGCCGCAGGACGATTTGGATTTGCCAGAAGCTCTTTGATCTTTTCTGCCTGACGTTTTACCAACTCCTGGGCTTCGCCATAGCTCTTGAAAACCTTACCCGGAGTATCAAACCCTTGGGGAAGGTCTTTGTCAGTCAAGGTGAAAGACTTGGCTCCTACAGGAGTTTCCGGCTGTTTGGGAGTCTCCTTTGGCGTTTCCTTCGGTGTCTCTTTTGGAGTTTCCTTGGGTATTTCTTTCGGGGGATCTTCAACAGGTTCCGGTGGACCGATAGGCGCCGCCATGACTTCTTTGAGTTTTTCGAGATTTTCGGGTTTATCCCCGAGTTCCTCGATGGCTTTGACCCTTGCTGGTTCGTCGGCAAATGTGATCTTCATATACGAATCCTCTTTCTTGCGGGATTATTTGTCATACCTGGCCTCCGGTCATAGCCGGGATTGTCTGGCTGGCTGACACCGCTTCGATTGATTGTGGATTTATTGGTTGACCATTGCTGGCCGGTGATTCCTGTGCTGGATACTGAATCTGTTTCTGAGGTAAGGCTTCTACGTGTGAAGTCGGTTGCTGCTGTTGAAACTGCTGATTCAACTGGCTCATGATCTGCTGAATCTGCATATCGATCTGAAGTCCCTGCATGGTATTGTTCTGAGCCTGGGTCTGAAATCCCGTAGCCTTTGATACCAATTCGAGTCGGGCAATCATCATCATTAACTCATTGATAACCTTTACTTGTCCCTTGTCCTCATCACTGGTCTGTATGGTGTCGAAGAAATTCTTGAGGGCAAGCATATAATGAGCTGGAGCAACCTGCGGATTAATACTCTGAAGCATTTCCGCCCAAACAGAACGCCATCGCATCTGATAGGTCTGTGATTTGGTGTTTTCGTTTATTACTACACGACACCTTGGAACATTCCTAACATCATTATAAATAAAGTCCCCAACATGTTTGTTTAAAGTAATACTTGTTTTACCATCCCTGAATGACACTTCTTTTTCCTGATCGGCGTAGGTGATCTGCCATTGATAGAAATATGATTCAGCCACATTATTAATGAACTGTCGCATATTTCTATTCATCAACGTATTGGCAATCATGTTGGTCTGAAATTTACGTTCAAAAAGTATACCTGCATCCCCGGTATCTGAAATAGAACTTAGAGCGTCGGATACTCTCGAAACCATCGGCAATACCTTATCGTACATTCTGTTGATCTGGTCAAGAACCGCCGGAGCATAGTCATTAGCGGAAATATGCTGAATGATATTTTTCACTGAATCCAACGGTACGAATTCATCATGACCGGGTTTATTTTTATTTTTAGACCAGTTTTGACGTTTCTTTGGATCAGGGAAAAGATTCTCATTTACCAGAGAACTTCCACCATTTGCCTTTGAAATTAATTCAGTAACAAGACTTTCGCGCTTATTTATGGTGTCTTCGACATCAGCAATAGTCTCCACCATCCCCATATTTTTACCACCATGGCGGAAACAGGTGAAATGATGATAAGGTAATCCATTGGTCTGAATCTTTGACTTTGCCTCTACTTGAATTTCCGTTGCCTCAAGTTCCCTGATTACCGTAGTAACATAATGAATTTTATCATCGTATACATCATCAATTACTGTAGTCCAGTCGATCTGATTAACGTCAGCGAATTTCTCAAGATACGCCTGATCCTTATTTATCGGAAATGGAATCCATTGCTGCTGACCTTCTTGCCGGCCAATGAGTCTTGTAGTTTTCACATGTTCAATATAATGTTTTTCAATCACCATGAACTCGTAACCAACCTTACTCAAGGTATGCTTTATTTGTTCATCGTAAGTATTTGAAGGATAATTACTTTTATCCTTCTTAAAGTCTTTTACTGCCTTGAGAATTTCATCGGTGGACTTGCGATATTTTCTCACAAGTTTCTGTGGATTCATGAAAGCCACCCTGAACGCTACCTCAGCATCCCGATCATCATCGCTAAGCCAATAAGGGTCCCATACCAAAAACCCATACATTATTCGATTCATTGCTATCCTTGGAGTATGAAACCTATAATCCTCACATATCTCCAAGTCGCTGCAATGTACCAATCCATCACGAAATACCTTGACTAAAACATCATCGTAATTGAATAAATCCTTATCTTCATAGAATGACTCTGCAATAGACTCTGTAACCAAAGATTTTTGTCCAGAAACCGGAGTCCAGTTAGGATCAGGTAGGTCTGCTACTAAAGATCCAGCGAGAGTATCTACCTTTGGTCCGGCGACATCAAACTGAACTGGGTGCCTGAATTCTTCCTGAAGCACCTTTAAAGCCTCGGGGTCCCATTTTCCATAGTCCACTGGAAAATACCGGCGCCATGCCAATCCGCCGCGCTCAAAATCCCGCTTCTGGACCTGATAGGCGTTGTCGAACTCCTGGACAGTGGTTCGGTTGATCTCTGCCTTCGATCCTCGATCCTTGAAGTTCGTAGACGTTATAATGTTCATCTACGACCGCCTATCACTGTTGCTGCCGCTTCCAGGTGTAGATGATAATCATTAGGAAGTATTTCCTGTGTTATACCGGCTTCGGTAAGGTCGATTCTAATACCGGGAATACTGAGGGTGATTTTTGTCCAGCTTTTGCAGATACCGTTATTGCACTTTACGAATATTGAATTATCACTGAAAGCTACTAAAATATTACCTTGGGATTTATCGTGCTTCTCTGATTGACACCGTATAACTTTTTTTGGTTTCATAGAAATGGCCTCCCAAGACAAAATTCTACAGCCTTGGAAGGCCATGTGCGATTGAGCGGCGCACTGTTGTTTATCATGAGAACCCCTACCGGCGCCGCTCAAGCTACGGTATGTACTTATAATATAACAATAAAACAGATTAAGTTCAAGTTATTTATAAACCAAATTATTTTGACCCGTTACTGATCTCAACGAGAATATCTTCAATACCCTTGGTAATTTTCCATTTTGGGTAATCCATACTGAATCTACGGGTGTCTGAAATCCACCAAATATGGTCTCCAATTCTCGGTGTCTCTACATATTCGGTTTTCATTTTGCACCCCACAATGGATTCGCAAGTCTTTATGGCTTCGATCACAGAGCAATTCGAAGTTCTACCTCCACCGATATTATACACTTTACCCGGCTTTGGCTCGTTAAAGAAATACCAGAAAGCTTTTACTAGGTCTTCACTGTGAATATTATCCCTGACCTGCTTCCCTTCGTATCCAAATATTCTGTATGCCTTATTGGTCATGGTGCATTTCATCATGTACGACAAGAATCCATGGAGTTCTGCTCCGGCATGAGCTGGACCCGTAAGACATCCTCCCCGGAATACCCCTGTTTTCATTCCAAAATACCGGCCGTATTCCTGCACCATAATATCCGCCGCTACTTTAGATGCCCCAAATACCGAATGCTTTGTACGATCAATAGACATTGACTCATTGATACCGAATTCACTAAACGGGTGATCTGGGTTGAGTTCCCATCGTGTAGGGCCTTCAATAAGTGGAAGACTGTTAGGTCGATCTCCATAGACCTTATTCGTGCTGGTGAATATAAAAACTGCTTCAGGGCAATTCTTTCTTGCAAGTTCAAGAAGATTCATGGTACCAACGGCGTTTACTGAGAAATCAGTAATAGGTTCTTTCGCCGCCCAATCGTGCGAAGGCTGCGCCGCAGTATGAATTACCAATACGATGTCTTTTGAATACCAGTTAAATATCTTTTCCATCTCATCATAGTTGCGGATATCCACTTTGTAATTTTTGAATCTCCGATATTCAGAAAGCTCATTGATCTTATTTTTTGTCGATGCTTCAGGACCGAAAAAATATCTTCTCATATCGTTGTCGATTCCGATAACATCAAAACCTTTTTCAATGAAAAACTTCACTGATTCTTAACCCACGAGTCCTGCACTACCGGTGATTAAAACGGTTTTCATTTACCCGCCTCGTATCTCTCCGGATGAACCCCGTGATATACTTCCAAGGTTTCATTGATCCTGTACTGAGTTTGTACTTTTGTAAAAAGCCTCACGCACCAATCCCAATCTTCACCACGACAGATATCGGAAAAATGTTCACTCTTGGCTATGTCGGATTTCCACACACAAACCTGAAACGGCTTTCTGGTAATGTCTACCCATTTACCATTTTCTTCCCGGCAATCCTGATTATCATACTCAATACCAAATTTTATAAGGAACGGAGTACCATCGTTTATCGTGACTTCCTGATTAAACACTATCACATCTACTTCGTTGTTCTTAATAGCCTCAACGATTGCGCTTATGTAGTTGTCCTTTACATCGTCATCGTCATCGACAAAAGCCAGATAGTCTCCCTGAGCCGATTGGACCAAAGCTTCGCGCTTATATCCAATGGTACGCTTTCTATTATCGATAAAAACCAGTATTTCAACATCTGCTCCTATGACCGTAATCTGCGATTGTATTTTTTCAAACAACCGCTGCATCTTTTCAATACGCTCTGGTACCGAAGGAATTAAAACAGAAAACATCATAGAATGACTTTCAAAATAGACCATATAACTTCATGTTTTATTTTTTGTATACCATTTTTTTTGAAATACTTCTCGAATGCTGGTCGTACTCCACAGTTTTCAGTGTAGTCGTGCATCAACAGAGTTCCACCTACTTTAACGAACGGTATCCACGTGGTCAAATCGGCATACACTGCCGGTTCCGAATGGTCAGCGTCTATGAATAATAGATCAATTCGATTAAAAACCACATGTCCATTCCACCTTTTACCAATCTCCTGTGATTCCCCTCGAAGAGGAACAATGCGTCCACCAAACTCTTTAACGTTGGCAAGAAACTCAGGAAAGATGTCTCCTGGCTTCTCTGAGGTCCCCATTGCTCGATTGTCCCAGGTATCCACTGCATAAACCACCACAGACTGCTTAGAAGCTCCTGCAAGGGACACTGTTGACTTTCCCTTGAAACTGCCTACCTCAACGATTACTCCATTCTCAGGCACCTTTGCGGCTTCCTGCTGAAGTAATACGACCTCTTCTTCGTAGATATATCCTGGAATCATAGGCGCTCCAATATGGTCAGTCCGGGATAATGGGTAAACCGTTCCCTTATTGACCATTCTTTGTGTGCTGCTATAAATTCTTCAACTGCCGGCCAAAGCCCTTTCCCGGTGTTGGTCTGGTCTATGCTCCCAAATACCGTGGTATCATGAAGGATAATCAATTTACTGACCTTTGAGGCATGCAAGGTAAGTTCCTTAGTGAGCTGTTCATAACTGTGAAACGAATCAATGAACAGAAGATCACATTCAGGTATTTCTACCTCAAGGCTGCTTTTATTTATGAATTCAAAGTTTAATCCTTCACCCTTTGCTACCGCTTCGACCTCATCGACCTCTGGTTTTCTGACGATATCGTAGGACTTTAGCCATTCTGGTTTACCGGTAAGGAGAATCCAAGTGGATGTGCAATCGTCTACGCCGAACTCGATAATCCTTTTGCTTTTTGCTGCGTACCCGTAGATTTCAACTATATGACCGAGCATATCCGTTACCTGTGAGAATAACCAATTGAACTTTATTTCAAGTGGCGTCATTGTTTCCTCCAATATGCTCCCCAAGAATCTATTATAATTACTGGATCGTTTATACCATTCTGTTTTCGAAAGTCATTTACGGCCTGCTGGCATGGAACAAAACCGTAATCGTCGATAATACAATATCCGCCTTTTTGCAGTTTTGGATATAACGCCGTAAGGGAATCAATCGTTGATTCGTAAAGATCACCATCAAGTCGTAAAACTGCAAGTTTATCTATTGGCGCATTCGGGAGAGTGTCTTTGAAAAGCCCTTCGATAAACACAACACTATCATCAAGGAGCCCATACTTTCTGAAATTTTCTCTGACCTGTTCTGCTGACACCTTTAGAGCTTCGTGAATATGCAGCATACTTGTGGAATCCAATGGGTACTTTTCTTTGTTTGGCGCTGGAATTCCACTGAAACTATCGGCAACGAAAACCCTACGCTGTTCTCCGTATTCCTTGAGAATAGCCTTCATGAATATCACCGCACCGCCCCGCCATACACCGGTTTCTATCAAGTCACCTTCAACTTTATTTTCAATCACTGCTTCGACGCATATCTGAATATTGTTCAGACGTTTCCTGCCGATCATCGTCAAGGCTTTGTCAGGTATAATCATGCCGTTGGTTACTTCCGGGGTCTCTAACTTATCAACGACATCAAGAAGAGAGTTCTTGATATAATTAAGGTATTC
>CAZKZX010000064.1:0-8221 GCA_964557335.1 uncultured Methanomicrobia archaeon
AGTTGAAGTTTTGCGACAAGTATCAAAAGAAGATCCAACGCTAAGGGTCTCGATTAACGAAGAAACTGGAGAGCATCTCATATCTGGTATGGGAGAGCTTCACCTAGAAATCATAGCACATAAGATAGAAAGAGATAAAAATGTCGAAATAAGCACTTCAGAACCAATTGTAATTTATCGCGAAACAGTTCAAGGCCACGCCGGTCCTGTAGAAGGAAAGTCCCCGAACCGCCATAACCGTTTTTACTTCGAAATTGAACGTTTAGCTGACGACGTAGTAACTCGAATTAAAGACGGTACATTAACTATGAATATGCCTGAAACAGAAAGGCGAGCGATTCTAATAGAAGCGGGAATGGATAAAGAAGAGGCTAAAAAAATAGTTGACATCTTTGGGTCTAACGTGCTGGTGGATATGACGAAAGGCATTCAGTACTTGCGCGAAACGATGGAATTAATCATCGAAGGATTCCACGAAGCAACTAAAACTGGACCACTCACTAGAGAGCCCTGTGAAGGCATTAAAGTCAAGCTTGTGGATGTTACACTCCATGAAGATGCAGTGCACAGAGGGCCAGCGCAAGTTATACCCGCAGTTCGATCAGCTATATTTGCCGCGATTTTGATGGCGGGAGATGTTTTGCTTGAACCCAAACAAAAGGTATTCATAAACGTGCCCCAAACGTTGATGGGTAGCGCTACCCAACAAATACAAGGACGGCGGGGCCAGATACTTGACATGCACTCGGAAGGTGACATGGCCGTCATCGTCGGCAAGGCGCCTGTAGCTGAGATGTTCGGATTTGCTGGAGATCTTAGATCTGCTACCGAGGGTCGCGCAATTTGGAGCACAGAACTTGCGGGGTTTGAAGTGCTCACACAAAGCTTACAACCGGAAGTTGTAAAGCAAATCAGGCAGAGAAAAGGTTTAAAAGCCGAACTGCCAAAACCACAAGATTACATAGGGTAAAAGGAGGAAAGACAAAATGGCGGAAAAGCCCCACATGAATTTAGCAATGATAGGACACGTCGATCACGGTAAAAGCACTTTGGTCGGCAGGCTATTATTCGAGACTGGTAACGTAGGTGCACACATAATTGACGCGTACAAAAAGGAAGCTGAAGCCAAGGGCAAAGGATCCTTTGAGTTTGCTTGGGTAATGGACTCCCTCAAAGAGGAACGTGAGAGGGGGGTCACTATTGACATTGCACACCAACGATTCGACACAGAGAAGTACTACTTCACCATCGTAGATTGTCCAGGTCACAGGGACTTTGTCAAGAACATGATTACGGGAGCATCTCAAGCGGATGCGGCAATCCTCGTTGTAGCTGCACCCGATGGCGTTATGGCGCAAACCAAAGAACATGTATTTCTCGCAAAAACGCTCGGAATAAATCAGCTAGTCGTAGCTATAAATAAGATGGATTCGGCCGATTATAGCGAGAAGAGGTATAACGAAGTTAAAGAAGAAGTCGGCAAGCTCCTGAAAACGATTGCTTATAAAGAGGAAGACATTCAATTTATCCCTGTTTCAGCTTTTAAAGGCGACAATGTGACGAAGCCGAGCGAAAATATGCCGTGGTACAAAGGTGAGACCTTATTGCAAGAGATTGATAAGTTTAAGGTTCCAGAGAAGCCGATCAAACTTCCTTTACGGCTGCCAATTCAAGACGTATACACAATTTCAGGCATAGGTACGGTGCCTGTTGGCCGTGTTGAAACTGGAAAAATGAAGAAGGGCGACAAGGTAATATTTGAGCCTGCAGATATCCGTGGCGAAATAAAATCCATAGAGATGCACCACGAAGAGATACCGGAAGCAGTTCCCGGAGATAATGTGGGATTCAACGTGAGAGGAGTATCCAAGAAAGACATTAAACGAGGTGATGTCACTGGCCATCAAGACACGCCGCCTACCGTTGCCCGGGAATTTACCGCACAGATCGTTGTGCTTCAGCACCCCAGCGCAATAACCGCGGGCTATACACCAGTATTCCACGCTCATACAGCGCAAGTGGCTTGTACATTTACTGAGCTTAAAGCTAAACTTGACCCTCGAACGGGGCAGGTGAAACAAGCAAATCCCGATTTCATAAAAGCGGGAGATGCTGCCATTATACAGGTTAAGCCAACTAAGCCTCTAGTCATTGAAAAAGTGAAAGAAATCCCGCAGCTTGGAAGGTTTGCCATTAGAGACATGGGACAGACTATAGCTGCCGGCATGTGCGTAGATATCGTGCCAAGATGATAGAAAAGTGATAGGATGCAAAAAGCAAGGATAAGACTTTCGGGGACTAGCCCAGAGTTGCTCGATCAGGTCTGTGAACAAGTTAAGAGCATCGCGGATAAAACTGGAGTTAATATCTCCGGTCCTGTCCCGCTGCCAACAAAGAAGCTTAAAGTGCCAACACGAAAAAGTCCTGATGGTGAAGGCACGGCTACCTGGGAGCATTGGGAAATGCGCGTTCACAAGCGTCTTATAGACCTTGATGCCGACGAACGAGCATTGAGGCAGTTAATGAGGATTCAAGTTCCCAGGGATATAAGTATAGAAATAGTGCTCGAAGGGTAACCTCAGCTAGGGTTATTATCCTTTTTTGACGCGAAATAGCATTATAGATCACCATTTTAACAATTGGAGACAGCATTAAGCCGAGGTAGCCAAGTGGACTACGGCGCCAGCCTTGAGTGGTTCAAAAAGTCAACGTAAGCTGGTGAGGCTATCGCCTCGCAGGGGTTCAAATCCCTTCCTCGGCGTTCATCTTTTATGAATGTCGGCATCTTTATCCCACGGCTTTATCATTACGAGTTGCTTGTTTTCGTCGTCAATGTTCATAATTGCATACTTTATGCCTCGTCTGTCTAGGAAGCTTACAAAAAACTGTTCAAAATAAACTGAGTTGTCTGCGTTGAATCTCGCAGCTGAGAACACAAATGCCATCATATTTTGGCAGAATCGAGAGGCGAGCCAATAGTAGTCTTGGTCAGAGATGTGGTACTTTATTTTGGGACTTTTTTGCTTTCTTTTATTCTTAAATAACAGCACTAGAATACGACCTTAGGAGTTAAAGGATCATCAAATTTATGATTGTTAACGATATTTATATTTTTACTGCCCAGTCGTTTACAGTTTTTACAAAGATCTCACCTTTGTAAGGTCAAGCGAATTAAGGTTTACATGACTTACGTTACGTTTAAGCGTAAGAAACTGTTGCTGATATTTATTCATAAGTTAAGATAACAGGTTTAATTCTGCTGATTACTGAACGCTAACCTTCAAAATAAAGAAAGAATAAATAAGTAAAATGTAAAGCTAATAAATAAATTAGGAACTCTTTACATTTTTAACATTTTCTCTATGGTTTCTTTGTGCTCGTACTCTTTGCTCGTAATATCTTCAATCGATTTCCGGAGGTCTGTATCGCCATATTCATCTGCCATTTTGATGATCTTCTCATAGTGTTCTATTGCTTTATTCTCCGCAGCAAGATCCTGATTTAACATATCTGTGGGAGTTTTAGCGGTGTAAATATCTGCTGGTTTTGTTGTTGGGACACCATCATAAGCAACGATCTTTTCAGAGACATACTCCATGTGTTCCATCTCATCCTTTGAATTCTTTTCAAGCTGATCAGCCACAGCGCTTCTGTAGGGCCCCATAACGGAGTAAGAATGGTGCAAATACTGCACTATCGCCGCAATTTCCATGCCCAGTGCCACATTTAATTGGTCAATGAGTTCCATTTTGGTAACCATCGTAATCACCATATCTAAAATAAGGTTTGTGTTATTATGTTTTTCTCCCGTTTTCTTTGAAGTCGCATTTTTATGCTAAAATTTAAATCAAATTAGCACTATTTCGAACTGATTTCATTAAAATGAGACTGATGGTCAGACGATTAAATAGCATTGATTATATCTTACTCGGGTTATCTGTGTTAATTGTTATTCTTTTTACATTAGATATTTTAGGCTCCAAAATTTTGTTTAATGGTGATGTGAGTTCTGCAAGTTTCCTGTTGAGCTCTCTGCCTCAAAGCCTTGCTGCTCTGTTTGGGATCTCTTTTTCCATTTTAATCATAACTATCGAATTTTTTGCTTCAAGATACACTCCAAAAGTCTTGCATTTTCTACTTGAGTCAATTTTTAAAGACTTTCAGATCGTTGGCGTCATAGCTTTTTTTATTCTAACTATGTTTCTTAATTTTTGGACTTTAGCCCATATAAATGGGACTTATATCTCCAACGAACTCAGAATGCTTACATCTCTAAGCGTAGCCTTGACAGCATTTTGCTTTTTGTTGATTGTGAACTTATTTCGTCGTGTTCCAAGATTTTTTAATCCACAAGATATAATCCTAAACCTTAAGGTGAAAGTTATTAATGAGCCCAGATTGCCAGAAAATCAAGAATATGTAAAAATCTTAGGTGATATAATTAAGAAAGAGATTATACAGGGTAATGTCGATGTTGCAACTGACGCGTTAACAACGCTGCAAGAGGCTGGAATCTATAATTTTCAAAATAATAGAGAGGGACTAAACGAAGAAGTTTTGGAACAATTGTATGATATTTCAAAAGTCACGCTCAGGATTTCTGACGTAAACACGGGTGTCGAAGTCGTTCACGCGGTCAATTCAATATGTGTCACTACCATCAGTGTAGATAGTAAGTATCTTGCCGCATTTAAATATTTACGAGAGATTGGAGTCCTAGCGCTTGATTTTTCTCAAGGAATAGTACATGCGCAATTGCTCCTGAACGTTTCTCAGCATTTAAAAGAGTTAATTGTGTATGCCAAAGAAAAAGAACATAGCGTCCAAGCGTTATTTATAATAATGCAATTTTTTATTTTAGGTAGTTTTTACAAGTCCAACCATGAATCCATAGCGAATCATATAATAGAAGACTTAATGTCCGTATGCTCTCAGAGAGAAGTAGAAGCAGCTTACAAAGGAGTAATTCAAAAGAAAGAAACTTTAAGACCTTATTTTGGAGGTAAAGACCCCGAGGTAGCTTTTACAGAATTTTATTCGGCCATGATGTCTGACTAATGCTTTAATTAAGTGATTTGAACGTTTGGAACATGATTTTTGTCTTAACATTTAAGGTTATATAATTCCAACTTTGCCTTGCCAATCGGACATTCAGCTGAGTGTTTGTCAGATCCACAGTGTAAACAAGCATTATCTAAGGCCTTAATCGCATCATCTACTTCATTTAATGAGACCTCTTTGCCGCTGTATTTCCATTTAGTCAAATGAATCACACCCCAATAGACTCTAATAAATTATATTAACTTATAAGTATAAAAAAACAGCTAAAAAAAACTTAACAACAACTTCCACAGACCAATTCTTAATTACAGAAACAAGTTCAATTAAAGATCGTAAACGTTAACGAAATCAAACGTCATTCATACTGTAGGGCGGGAATTACGACAAGATTGTTTTTACATCAATTCTATTACAAAGTTAATCTTATGAAACATTTTTGCTAAAGAATAGTCCCAAATTCTAAAAAAAGCAAAACAAAGTAGGAAGAAAAAATTTAGAAAATTATTGTGCCGATGTTCTCAGAAAAGAAGTACTATCTTAGTTTACTCTGATAATTGGGTAAGTTTTACACTGTTTGTGCAAAAAATGCCATAAGGGTTTGCGACGCAATGAAAGAAAACTAGAGCGACCCTTACTAAACAAACTGAAAGATAGGACACTAAATTATTCGCTTTGTTTGAGTACACGCCTTTAAATGTTAGACGATTCTCAGCTTTAATGTCAAGATACCATTGAAAAGTTTACGTTCTATTTTTCAATCATTATCGGCAGAATATAAATATTAAAAATAAATATGTATCCACGATGGTTGATCAAATAAGCTTTGTTATACCGAAGGGAAGTCTAGAGGAGCAGACTTTGAAGTACTTAAAACTAGCAGACTTAGAGGTTAGAAGAACGAGTTCGAGAGACTACAGTCCAGTAATTAACGATTTGAGGATATCAAGTGTTAAGATATTAAGGCCACAGGAAATTCCCATATACGTAGATGCAGGATATTTTGATCTTGGTATTACCGGGCTTGATTGGGTGCTTGAAACAGGAAGTAACGTAAAGATAGTCGCTGAGCTTCTCTACAGTAAGAAAGAAGCAGACAAAGTCAAAATTGTTTTAGCCGTACATGAAAAATCCGCCATTAACTTACCCATTGAATTTAAACCTAATAGTAAAGTGTCAACCGAATATCCAAACTTAACAAAAAAATATTTTGAAAAACTTGGTCTGCCAGTTAACATATTTTTGTCGTATGGAGCGACTGAAGCTAAGGTTCCAGATATTATGGATGCCATTGTTGATATAACTGAAACTGGTGAGACACTAAGACGAAGTGGGCTTAAGATTATTGATGTCATACTTGAGTCTCCTAGTGTTTTAATTGCAAATCCTGATAGCTATAACGAAAAGCGGCAGTCCATTGAAGAAATAAAAACTCTTATTATTGGTGCTATAGATGCAGAAAAGCGCGTGTTAATCAAATTAAATATTCCGGAAGAAAAATTAGCAGATGTCATTAATATACTCCCTACGATGAAAGCGCCAAGTGTTTCAAAATTGTACAATACGAATTATTACGCAGTCGAATCAGTAGTTGACAAAGAACAGATTAATGAGCTAATTCCAAAGCTTAAAAGGTTCGGTGCTGAAGATATTCTCGAGTTAGGCATTAATAAAATTGTTGATTAAGTTTATTGTTCTCTACAAATTACAGTGAGAACCATCCATTAAACTTACTAGGACCTGATATAAAGACCACGTAGGAAACGGCTATGAACTGTGTGACGTCGTTCTTGAAGAAGAAGAGCCAAAAGATTAAACGCACAATAATTCATAAATCAAAATGTCTTACACTGCTTTTGTTTACACTTTTAACGTGTTCGCTCGTTACCTCTGGATGCCTTCGAGAAGAAGCCCCTGCAGCACCAGCTTTTGATTCATTAACGATTGAGAACTTAAGTTTACAGCTATTAAACAACTCGACATTCATCACTGGAATAGCAGAAAACGTTGGCAACAAAAGTATAAGCGACCTATTTATTGAAGCATCTGGATACAATGAGAATAATACCATACTGTTGAAAAGAGGCTATGCGGATTCTATGTATGGAATTAAACCGATAATAGTGCCTGGTGACAAATCCCCTTTTATGATAAGGTTATTTGATATAGTCAACAAAAGTTATACAAATACTTCGGAAAAAATGACGATTACAGACTCAATTACGAATTCGACAAAAAATTTAAAATTGGATATACTCAATCAAAATGAACTCAGTAATATAACTCAAGTTAATGCAACAGCTAAGTCATCTATACCGTCTTATTATTATAATAAGTCAGTTGCCAGTTATAAAGTAAAACCACATTATAAAGAATCATCTGAGAAGCCTTATTCCCTCATTGTAATTAATAATAAAACTATTGACACAAACCAGAAGATTATAGTTGCAGGAGAAATCTATAACAATGGAACAAAAGTGCTAAACTCATCGATAGTTGCTGCTGCACTTTATAGACGAGATGGTACAGTTTTGGGTATTTTTTTAAATCATGTGACCGATCAAATACCGCCAGCAAAAACTTCTGCATTTCAAATCGAAATACTAAAAAAAGACTTCTCGATCAACATAAAAGAAATTGCTCTTATTGAAATTTACGCTTATATGATGAAGTAAGTTTCTTATAATAACCAATCGCTCAAATTTTACTTATTATTACTTTATTTTCCTCTACTTCGATTCTTACCTCTCCTTCTTTTTTCTGTGTTTTGAATACAATTTTACAAATATGCGCCGGTATATGAACATGAATGACCTCCTCATCTCGGGTATAACTTCCCGTTACTGCCTCTCTTGAAACGATGGACTCTTCTGATTCAGTCAGTTCGATGCCGCCTTCTCGAATATCAATCAATGTGTACCCAGATGATTTTGCAAGAGGAAAATTTTTTCCCATACAGAAAGTCTCAATACATTTTGCTGGTATTTCAATTTCTGTATAATCATTGCTACACTTGAACCATGCTTTACCCATCAGCATTGCTAAACCTCTCGTACGATACAGACTTAATTTGAACTATTGCATTAAAACGAGATAAATGTATTTGTGTCAATTAAAATAGAGAAAATATATAAACCAAGATCTACTAGCTCTAAAAACTTGA
>CAZKZX010000065.1:0-2558 GCA_964557335.1 uncultured Methanomicrobia archaeon
GCCTCGATGAGCGGTGCTACTGACCGCTCGTCTTTTGTGTTTCCAAGTGCCGCTGCTGCCTTTCTTCGAATGCTTGGATCTTTGTCTCTCAAATTTAGAACAAGTTGTTCCACCATTTCAATCATTAACACTCCCGATCGCTTTTTTAACCCGCAACTATGAAAATTGCCAACGTCAGATTTCCAACATGTCTTTGTACGTGTAGGTCTTAAATTGTATTGTACATAGACGTCAATTGATTCAGAATTTGCTCCTTCTATTAACTAAATTATTCGCCTCTGAATCGAGGACCGACGCATTGAAAAACAGCAAATGTCTAAAGTGTCGGTGACGTTGTTGAAAGGTATTAAGCGGTCATAGTGCTTAGAGGTTAGTGCAAGCGCACAAATGAAATCCTGGGTAAGCAATATGACGGCCGATATGATCAGAATTAGAGATTTTATTATAACACAGGACGACTGGATTTTCGCCGTAGTCAGCTATGATAACACCAACTATGTTCAGGCATTTTTGCGATATATTCCAGACAACAATGGCGATAGGATTCGAAGTGACGGCAAACGCTTTAAAAAAGTCGGATTTGATGAAGCCTACCAGTTGTTACAGAATTCGAAACCTCACTACCTAAATAACGCGCAGGTAATTCCCTTAGAAGAAGTGGCCGAAGTCAAACACCCACAGCAATTTATTGCGAGAACTGACGATAAAAAGGTCCTGAAAGTAGTGGAGCTATTGGAAAGTTATGGAGTTGAACGTTCACATATGGGCGTTACGGGCTCAAGACTTGTCGGTCTTCAAGCAGAGACTTCCGATGTGGACTTCGTAGTGTACGGACGAGAGAGCTTTGAATGCGCGCGGTATGCGTTAAAAGACATGGCACAATCAGGTAAGTTGCCTCAGATAAGCGCTGAGATGTGGTTGAGGGTATTCGAAAAGAGGAATCCAGAACTCACATTTGAGGAGTTTGTCGCGCACGAGAGGCGTAAATGGAATCGTGGTTTAGTTGAAGATACTTACTTCGATTTACTTTTTGTGAGGGATTACGACGAGATTAAGGTTGAACCAAAAGGAGTGGATAACGGGTACGTTGAAACAACGGCGGTGGTTACAAATGTTGACTTCGCTTTTGATAGCCCTGCGATTTATGAAGTAAACCATGATGAGATAGCTAAAATACTATGCTACACCCATACTTATGTAGGGCAAGCGCTCGTTGGGGAGACAATAGAAGTGCGAGGCGTGTACAATGAAGCGAATGTAAAACGCGTTATAGTAGGCACTACCAGAGAGGCGAAAGGAGAGTGGATTAAGTCTCGTACACTTCTTTCTGGGCTAGCAATGCAGTGACAGTGTGATCCTTTAAGCTTCACTAGTTAAATCACAGAACTACCTTCACCAACAATTGTCCAAAAGCACGGTCTACATTTCATTGTTAAGATGTGGCAGTGTGCTAAACTAAAACAAGCGAACATCGCCACAGATGGAACAGTTTGCTGTTTGTAATCGCGTGTAAATCTCCGAAATACTGATGTAGTGGAATTTTTTAAAAGTTTTAATCGTTAGTTCCATGCGTTTACCTTACGATTATGTGTTGATCTTTGTGCGTCTCTCCCAAATATGTCCTTTTTTCTGATACACCATAAAAAATGATTGGAAGAGATGTTAGAGAGAACCTCGCACGAAGTGAATGCAGGATAGATAAAAACAAATGGAAAAGAGGAGCAGCGATAAGATATTTCACACTTCGATATGTGGCCTTTACAAACACACGGTGCCAGAAACAACTACGTGGTGATAGCAAACGTGGAGTCTGTTACCTGCTTATCTCAGAACATTTTCGACAGCGACGAGGACGCAGTTATGCATTTTAATAGAGATACAACCTGACAAACAAAGAAATACAAACATATACCATTGTGGATACAAGGCAAGGGTTAACAATGAAGAAATAGGACAACAGTTTAATTTTAATGGCTTGCCCGTAAGACAGTGATCAAGGTAGAGTTGTTGAGATTGAGAGTACCCGAGATGCACTCTAAACACAAAATCACAATACCATTCGACCCCATCAGCATTAATTTCGATCCTGATGGTCTCAAAACTCCCGTCAGCGAGATCATAGGCGTAAATGAGAGCGAATTTATTCGGGCATATCTTGTCCCAATAAACGTTGTTGTTAGAAGTAACAGGGCATATATGACCGTGAATCTCCAGGCCAACGAAATATACGAGATTATTGATATAACCGGAAGAATAAAGTATGTGCGAGTTGGCAAGCGTGGAGGACTCAAAAAGATATCAAAAAAAGAAGTCAAAAATGAGGTGGAAAGGTCAAAGGTTCAACGAGTAATCGGGCTGCTGAGTGATAACAGTGGGATTGACGACTAGTTGAGTTAAATGCACTAAGTGACGTTGGTTTAGAGGTTGTTGTTTATTGATAAGTCCAAAGCACCACACTTGATAGTGCATCATAAGCGGCGTGGTAGTATGTGTCATTGGAGAACGGACGGTTAAGAATGAAGCTTCCCTCGGCACGTGTCTCACGTTTATAGCGCATA
>CAZKZX010000065.1:2658-8148 GCA_964557335.1 uncultured Methanomicrobia archaeon
CAGAATGTATAGTGCAGAGAGTCAAAGATGCAGCACTAAGCTAGGCAGCAGTTTGTTATAAAGAAGTGTAAGGCACATCAACTCCTGCGTTGAATGATAGTAAGATGGATAAACTGTTACCGATAGATCCCACAACTTTTATCTTTACAAGCTCTAATAGTTAAAAGAGAGATAAACTACTGCTATAGCTGCCCCAAGATTTTTTACATCTCATGCAACACCTCTCTTGTAAATGAAATTTCGTGTAGGTGAGAATGCCAATCGGGCGTTGGATGTGTAAATAACGTCATAATATAGTCTATCGCACTTTAACGCGCAGAACGATGCAGACGTTAAGAATAGCCAAATGTCACAGGTAGGACGGTAAGAAAAACTAACATAAATAAAAAACAACGGCTGGACGAGAGTTTTGTACGCGAAAATATTCTATGACAAAGGCACAATTCTAATAAAAGGCGACTTAGCTATTCCGAGTTCGAGCTGGGACTCAAGGTCCGGAACATATAGAGCGATGGCCTTATTCTATCGCGATATCATTGAGTATCTTAAGCAAAGCAACGTACCTTATGTTGACGAAGCTCTTGATCTTCTTCCAACCCCTTACCTACAATGCAAAGTGGAACTCAAGGCCTTTCAGCACGACGCGTTGAAGTCTTGGCTTGACGCCGGTAAACGAGGCACTATTGTTCTACCGACTGGCTCTGGAAAGACGCTCATCGCTGTTGCTGCAATTTCTGAACTGAAAACGCCCACGATAGTTGTCGTTCCCACATTAGACTTAGTTGAACAGTGGCAACGCGTATTGACTAAAGAATTTGACACCGAAATTGGAGTATATGGGGGTGGCGAGAATGTGCTGCAACCTATCACAGTTTCAACCTATGACTCCGCCTACCTGCGGGCTGAAGAGCTCGGCAACCGATTTGGCTTGATCGTATTCGATGAAGTGCACCATCTTCCCTCAGCGGGTTTTCGTCACATCGCTGAGATGTTCGCCTCTCCCTACAGAATGGGATTAACGGCAACGTATGAGCGGGAAGATGGATTACATCATGATCTTCCCCGCCTTGTCGGGGGGAAGGTGTATGAACTGTCAGTTCAACATTTGGCTGGTCGACATCTCTCGGAGTACGAACTTGAAAAGCTCTACATTGACTTAACACTTGAAGAAAAGGAAGAGTATGAAAGGCAGTACAGGGTTTTTACTAATTACCTGTTGAAGCGCAACATAGCCATGCGGACCCCACGCGATTTTACCAACTTCATTATGAGAAGCGGTCGAGACCCCGCCGCCCGACAAGCGCTACTCGCCCGGAACAAGGCCATGGATATCGCCCTCAATTCGCAGATGAAGCTCGAAGCCCTTAAGAACATTTTGTTAGATCAACCACAAGAGCCGACTATCATCTTCACCCAACACAACAAACTCGTACACCGGATTGCACAAAAATTTTTGATCCCGTGCATTACGTATACGACGCCAAAAGATGAACGCAAAGAGATACTCGACAACTTTCGGGAGGGCAGATATCGGTTAATAGTCACGTCGAAAGTTCTTGATGAAGGCGTAGACGTCCCCGATGCTACTCAAGCGATAATACTGAGCGGCACGGGGAGCTCACGGGAGTTTATTCAACGCCTCGGAAGAATCCTACGTAAACGTGAGGGTAAGAAAGCGAAGCTTGTTGAAATTATCACTAGAAATACAACAGAGACGAAGATGAGTTGGAGACGCAAACGGACGTGGAGGGACAATGCTTCCGTCGAACCTGCTGATTACTAGATCCCGAGCCGGCACTATCAGGCCGGTGTATGTGCCACTCGATGAACGCCACGTAACCCTAGCGACCGAAGTGATACAGACGTTCCATGAGCACGTTGGCAAACGAAAAGGCGAATTGTATGTGGACCTTGAGCCATTTGAGGAGCTAGGGTTCGACTACAGACTAGTGCGCGGCTTGTGTGTGCTGCTGGAGAGGGACTGTAGCTTTGAGGCACACAGTCACGTTGAACCGCGACTAGCCAGACGAGCGGTATTTCAGGAAGCGAATAAGCATCCGCTCGTCGTAACAGAAGAGTTGAAGCAGCGCATTTTTGAAACCGTGGCGTCCACGCTCGGAATTTCTTCGATACAGCTCGAAGAGTCGTTGTGGAGCGATCTCGATGACGCCCTCGTGTTGAAAGAATTTGAGTCCAGCGATCCCGTGGAGTTGCTAAAGCGGTACAATTTGAGTCTAACGCAGACGCTGCTATTTAAGGCCGTAGGTGTAGACATCACAGTCGGCGAACATTTTCAGCAGATCTTCAGGCGTATCAAGTACCTAGGACTGATGTATTCAGTTGAGAAGAGTATCGGCAAGTACACAATAAGTGTTGATGGGCCTATTTCGCTGTTCAAGATGACGGACAAATATGGCACATCCTTGGCTAAGCTGCTCCCGGATATAATAGCAACTCGTCAGTGGAGCCTTAAAGGGAGAATCGTTGTTGGTGAAAGACACTCACCACGGCTTGTTCAACTACATTTAGATAGCAACTGCACCAGCGACCTCTTCCCCTCGGTGGATGTCGAGCCCGGCAAGAGAGTGTACGACAGCTCAGTTGAGGTGGGATTTGCGCGATCTTTCACATCATTGAGGACGGGGTGGAGGCTTACCAGAGAGCCCGAACCACTCGCGGCGGGGCACGTTGTCATGATCCCCGACTTCAGCTTTGAAAAAGACGGCATGACAGTATTTCTCGAGATAGTCGGGTTTTGGACGGAGGAGTACTTGAAGAAGAAGATCCAAAAGCTCAAGCAGCTTAACGTTCAACATTTGATTGTCGCTGCTGATAAGAGTCTAAGTTGTTCCTCTTTCAGAGAACTCAAAGGACAAGTCATCTTCTATGACAAGAAGGTGCCGCTCAAGCCAATTGTGGAGTATTTAAAAAAGATGGACGAGGAGCTGGTGGCGAAGCAATCTGCAGCACTTGAGCACGCCGAGATAACGCCGCACGGTGACATCGTTGAGATACAGGATTTAGCGGAACAATTGCATACTTCAGCCGAAGCGGTAAAGCAACGAATGATGGCGAAGCCTGCACAAGGGTATCGAATAATCGGTGATGTACTAATTCGCGAACAAAAACTCAGCGATATTTCCACGAAACTTGACGAACTCAACGATGACAGGCTATCCACGGCCTTAAAACTCATTGAGACTGAGGGTGCGAAGGCACCGTTCCAAATACTACAGGCCTTGAAGTTCACTGTTGAATGGCATGGCCTGGATCAGGACAAAGCGACTATTAAGAGAGCTATTGAACGCTAACGTGATGTTATTTTTTCGGCCTAAATGTCCTTGTAGGGCACATACTCGTGTCTCTGTCGCCTTGGACTTCGTGCCCGAAGCAATTGCCTTTTGTTTCGTCAACCTGTTCATAAAATTTGCACTCTCTACACGTCGGCATTTGTGTCACTCCTTTTATGTAATCGGTATACACAATATAAGAATTTTCTTGTGAGTTGCACGTGCGTCGCAGTTTGTCCATTATATAGTACACCAGAGTGATTGGAGTGGCAATTTTTGGAATAATGCAATCATCCAAGAGTATAGATCGGATAACCTAAGCTAACCAAATACAACATCCACACGTCATCAGTGATTTTTTGCCATTCACAACGTTACGCATAACGATAAGCACAATGTGTGAGCAAAACATAGATGACATGAAACGTAACTCTATAGATCAGAGCCCGGTGCATTAAAAAATGAACAGAACAGGAAAATGACCCCAGAAGATATCAAACAGATTCTTGACTTGCATGCACAATGGAGAGAAGGTTTGCCAAACGGACAGCGTGCCAACTTAAGTGGTGTGTCACTTACCTCTGTAGATCTCAATTGGACTGACTTACGTTCTGCTGATCTAAGCCGTGCAGACTTGAGCGGTGCCACTTTAAATTTCGCCATTTTACGTGAAGCAGATCTAAGAGAGGCCACGATGGAAAAGGCTTCACTATACTGTGCAGATTTAACAGGCGCTAACCTCATGAATGCGACATTAAGATATTCAAATTTGGAATACAGCAACCTTTATCGAGCAACACTTGCCTATACCGATCTACAGAACGCCAATCTAAAGCACGCTACCCTAGCAGAGGCGAACTTACGACACGCAGATCTTTCCCACACCTTGCTGGAACAGGCTGATTTAAGTGGTGCTGATTTAACAGAGGCCAATTTGGTTGGCGCCGACTTAATGTATGCTGTGTTGAAAAGGGTTAAATTGGAAGGTGCCATATTAGAAGAAAAACGCGCTTTTTAGTACACTAGGGTCCTAATTAGATACGTATGGATGCCCACGTTGCCCTTAAACCTACCAATATCCTCAAATTATGCCGCGACGATCGGAAACTACTTAGATAGTCTTCCCCCTTTACAGCGCCTTGACGCGTTAAAAAAGGAATAGCAGGTAAATGGATGGCGCATGATGTTTTCATTAGCTACTCCTCGCGGATAAGCTGTTGGCGGACGCCGTCTGCGCCACCCTTGGGGGGCTGCGCTGCCGGTACGCCCCATGTGATATTCTACTAGGTATGGACTTGACAGATTTCATCGTCGAGGTGATTGTCAGAAGCCGTTTCATGGTGGTGGTCTTTTCTTTATATACAAACCATGCACAGCACGTTAAAACTAGGTGGAGGGGGTCGGAGTGGGGATTCCAATCATCGCGTCCGAGTAGAGGACGCGTTGTCGTCTGGCTCTTGAGGGCTCCATCTTAAGATGGACTTTGACTAGATGCATTGACTCCCTGCTGAAACGGCATTTGAAGCGGCTTGAAGATATTACCTATGCCCTGTTGACCAGTCAACATGAGGGCAAAGCAGCCCTTAGAAAACTTTCAACAACATTGAGCCGCGTCTCAAAAAAATCTAGCTGCATATTAAATGGTTATCGCGATATTACTTTCGTGCTGGTTTTTTCAACGTGGGCGCTCCAGCTTGCCTCTGCCATCAATACTGCCACCGCCCGGCATCACCGTAAAGTGGAAGTTTGATGCCGGTGACTGGATGCCGGTTTCCCCTTTCACCAATGGTTTGGTCGTCTTTGTGAACTATAATGCATATTAGTACTCAGCAAACAGCAGCAGCGAATTAACGACGCGGAAACTTAAGGCAAGAGACGCCATCCGATACATCTAATGTAAAAGACAAAACGATGTGTCACGGAAAAATTAGTAGACAAAACCAAAAATACTGGTCGGCATCAATAAGATAATGTACAGCTGGACATCTGGGTACCAGCTCCACCCAGACCCTGAGGAAGAAAAACGGAAAAACTGGTACTCAGCGCCAGCTTGACGGAAAGTGGGTATTTCACAACTCGCTACAAATGTATTATTTTCATCACCAAAAGCTCTTGTAACGAAATAATTGCGTAACAACTCTAGTTTTAAACCCTGTTACTGCAAAAATTAACACAAACAGGACAAAAAATCGCGGTGCAA
>CAZKZX010000066.1:0-8122 GCA_964557335.1 uncultured Methanomicrobia archaeon
AGAACTAGCCGAATACCTTGGTATGCCTGTATTTTATTCTATGAAAGAATTACTAGAAAAAACACAAAAAGTTTTTACAATTGGTGAATCAGTAGAAAGATAATGAGCAAATTACTTAAGCGTACTTTGATATATGAAACAGTGGTATGTTTCTATTGTATCATTCTAACCTGGATTGTGTTTGGAAATCCCTGGAAATCTATTGGATTAACTATTTTTATAACTGGAACCAAGTATCCTTTATATTATTGGTTCCATAAACATTGGAGATAAAAATGAAAACATTTGACAGTGGAGCTAATCGTATGGAAACAGAAGGTAAGGGAAGATATGATTTACTTTCTCCATATGCTATACATAGGCTAGCTCTTGTCTATGAGGAAGGTTGTAAGAAGTATGATGACAGAAATTGGGAAAAGGGTATTCCAGAAGATAATCTCCTCGATCATGCCTTGAGGCATATTTTTGCCCATATGATGGGAGATAGGTCAGAAGACCATATAGGACATGCAACATGGAATTTATGTGCCATTATGCATTTTCAAGACAAGGAAAATAAATGAGTGGACTATTTGTGTGTGATATATGTGGTAAACAAATTCATGTGAATGATTTTGTTACCTGTGGTGATTGTTATAATAAGGTAGATTCAACATGCCAAAGCAACCCGTTATCCAAAGACACCATGTACGGTACAAAAAAGAAAAAGGACAAGAAGAAGTCGTGGTCAAAATCTTCAAAGGGGAACATTGGGCAGCCACAGGCCTAGATCGTAGGAAGTTATGGAGCGTAGGATTCATACAACATTTGTTTGATAGAATCCTAACTAGGATAAAGAATGGAACTATTGTTGATTTAGATAAAGAGGAGATAGAATAATGAAAACAATGGGTTTAACGATTTCACAGAAGCAGCTTGTCGCTGCATGGGAAAATGAACTTGCTAATGCCCAGAGAACATTTGCTGCATTAATTAATGAGTTGATGTTGTTCCGTCTTGAAAAGATTGCTAGGGAACTAGGCATTGACATTGACAATTAGCAGTGGTCATTTGATTTTAACGTTAAAAGGTTTGTTAAGAAAGAAGAAAAGCCAGTAGTAAAGGAAATTATCCCTACCACTAAACATAGGGGTAGACCCAAGAAGAATGAAGGGGAAGAAATTATTGATGCGGAAGTGGTTGAGCCGGATGAGCCTGAACTACCGCTTGAAGATATGCCTGAATCAAAATAGAAGCCAAGCTAATTCTCCACGTATAGGGGCTATATGGATAGCCCCTTTTTTATTTATCCATTATATTTAGAAGCCCAAGTAGTCTTTTTTGATTTTTTCTTTTTACGTTCTGGGATATTCTTAGGAGTTTCAGATTCCCATTCATCAATTTCTGCTTGGCTCATTTTCCCACGAGCCTTTAGTAGATAAAACTTACGACGCTGTGCCTTACTTTTGAATGGCATTATTTCACCTTTGATATCACAAGAACCAAATTTGTTACTAACCCACCAAGGGTTAAGATTAAAAGTGTAAAAATCCAATCAACCTTTTTGCGCAGATGTTCAAATTCATTACTACAGAAATTATCAAATCTTTTTTCAAAGGAAGTCTGATTGGCTTCAACTGTAGCAACTCTTTCTTCTAGGCTTTTGCTCATTTCGCTAATCCATATATCAATAGTAGTGCGATAATCGTCACGGTTCCACCCTTGAATAATGTAGATTCAAGCTTTTTCATCTTCAAGCTTTTCTGAAGGTCTTGTATAATCTCATCCTTTAACTTGCTATCTGATATAATCAAACCAGCAGCTTCTTCCGTCTTGACCCTAGCCTGTGTTTCATTCTGCCATCCTAGTTTATTGTTGTGAGCCATTTGCATCCAGGTATCCCTATCATAGATAGCCAAATCAAAATTAGCAGTGATGGCATCAATTTCTTTTTGCATATAGGCTACAATAGGTTTACATTCCTCTATATAGCTAGGCCTATTAGCCTTAAGGTCTTTGATAGCCTGTGCATTGGTAGCCAATTTCTTGTTAGTTTCAACAGATTGATCTGTCAACTTCTTTACTGAATCAGCTATTGTCTTATTGGTTTCAAGGAGTTTTTCCTTATCCTTATTTAACTGTTCAATTGTTACATTATGTGCTGTCACTAGTGCTTTTAATTCTCCCATCTTTTGATTCATCTTGGCACTGTTGCCACATGAATTAACCTGACTAGCAACAAACAAAACAAATGCAGACGCAGCGACTAACTTGATAGCGTTATTCACCACGAATTTCAGTATCTTTTGCATACTTCATCTCCTTTGCCTTCTGTGCAATGTTAAGGCCCATATAACTACCAACAATGGTAACGATACCACCAATGACCTCTATTACAGGAAAGGCATTTAAAACACATTTAACTATTCCAGCAAAGAATACCATTCCCATACCTAATATTGATATGGAGAATTTTCTATTACGCTGGGTTATATTCAAAATGGTAGATATCATTTAGACTCTCCCAATTCCCACCCCAAGTACCACCATGCTCTGTCCAGAACTCTCCAAGGCGTTCATATTCTGGTACTCTATCCCATACCAACTGACCATCAACAACGATAACAACATCAACCGCAAGCCATCTTTGATGGTTGGATATCTTAGTATAGCCATCCAATAGAGATTTCTTCTCATTGTAGAGCTTATTCTGCTCTTCTGCAGTACGGTAGACTGCTGTAAAGATAACATCAATGTCTTGACTTACCGCGAAGTCTATTAGATGTCCTAGTCTTTTTATGAACTCTATTCTTTTTTCTGTTTTTGTCATGTTTAATCACAAAATATGTTGCAATCATTTCCCCTAGGATAGATGCAACGGCTAAATCAACGTAATGTTCCCAAGCCAATGCCCCTAAAACAAATAGGTTTAATATGCCTATTGTTCCAGTGACCCATACGCTTTGTAGTGGATTTTTTTGTATTACAGCTTGGGTCGCTTTGATCGCTAACCACTCTGCTACTGCACCTATCAACAGGCCCAGGAGTATCCGTAGTATCATTATTGTTGTCCATAATCCCTTTGTTCTCTATATTGCTGTTTTTGAGATTGATATAACCAATCAGTATAACTATCTTGGCCTTTCATTTGTTCATACATTTTATCATATTCTCTCTTCTCTATATCCTTGAGAAGTTCATACGGCGTATAGCGCATAAGCATCTCATTATTACGTTTGTATTGCTGATACATCAATTCTATTAGTGGTTGGAATACACCTTTTTCTCTTCTCTTGATATCAAGCTCTGTCATCTTTTTGAATACATATTTTCTGACATCTTCAGTTTTATTAGGGTCTGTGCTAAATACCGCATGGGCTATTCCCTCAAGCATAGTTCTTTGTACATATGTTTGCTGTTTCGGATAACCATAAATAAGTTTTGTCCATTTTTCATATAGTGGAGAAATGAAAGACCTACCAGTAAATGACTCAATAACAGATAAGGCATTTTTTGAAAAGGGAAGCATTTGCCTGATGGCAATTGTATCTAAATCCTTCATTGCTTTATCCATAGCTGCTTTTCGTTCTTCTGGAGTACCATCAATTGATGTAATTACAGCAGCTAGGTCGTCCGTAAACGACTTTACTATATCTAAAGATACCCCTCCTAGTTCCCACATGAACATGTCTGTTCCATAGCTTTGAAATTTAGGTTTCACCTGGAAAGAGACTGTGTTCAATAGTGAATTTGCTATTCCACCACACAATAAAAGACCAACCATCTTACCAGCGCCATCATACATCTTTTGTCTTCCAACGTTGAATTCTGGAGTATTGGGTTTATTGTGAATCATCATGTTAACGCCATCTCTAGCACTTTGTGCAGAACCCGTCATCCATTGAACGATGCTCTTAGACCACGTTAATAGATTTGTCCACGATTCCCCCTCGCCTGTCATCTCTGGGAGGGATTTTTCTGTTCTACCGTACATCCAGTTGGTATTCATATCGGTCCATTCAGCAAGGTGAGTGGCTGCCCCATCAACATCCCGAGCCTGTATAAGCTCTCTCCATGCTCTTTGGTTGGTAGATTCCATTTTGCCAATGCCAAGCTCTTTGTCCAGAGCATCTTGGCTTATTTGCTGGCTAATGTATTTATTAATATAATCCTTTGCCCTGAAAAATGTTTTAGAAAATACATATCGTCTGTTATATTCATCAGAAAGGGAATATAGTTTTCCAACATTTTCAGCTAATTTTACAAACGTACCAATGAAAGGCCATGTCTTCATCTTTTCAGATTCCATCAACTGTAGATAATCCTGCCTAAAGACAGATAACTGCGATACAGTAGAGGCATATCGTTCTCTGACTGCTTCAGGTAGAGCATTGAAACTAAATCGTTTTTGAAGCAAGTATCTTGGGTCTAATACATTAGACTTATGAGGTGCAGTGACCCATCGTTGCGGTATATTACGTAGAATAAGAAATGGCCTTACCACCAGAGACCTAAAGAAAGCAGATTGTATAAATCTAAGTTGTTCTCCAATTGGGCCAATCTTAATGGGATATCCTTTAATTCTATGTGCATATAGCCTAAAATAATCAAGCATGCTGATGCCTTTAGCCTCAACCCCTTTGCGCCCCATGCCAGGAGGTTTGGCTTCCTTAAAAGCATCTCCATACATATTGATGACCCTCTCCATAGCATCAAGGTATGGTTCAACATACTTTACATTCAAGACTTGGTTAATATAAGCATGTACTCTTACATTGAGATTTTTATCTCTAAATTCATCTGCCAAAGAATCAAGAAGGTCAACATCAAAAAAACGATCTTGAATCTTTGTTCTGCTTTTGAAATGACCCTTACCAACAAACCCAATATTGGAAGCCTCATACTCATATAGTAAATTTACCTTGTCTTTTTCTATGGGAATTTTAGCTATAAATTCTGGTAGATATATTCCCTTAGAGATTGTTCCTATTCCCCTATCAATCGCTTCCTGTACCCATGCATCATACCCAGAACGGTCTTTGGTTCGCACAAACTCTAACCATCTGTCTGCGCCACGAAAGAGGAAACCCCGAATATCTGGGTCATTTTGCATCCTAAAAGCCTTGGCTGCAGGAGTTATTGGTCTTTCTTCTGCCAGTTCAGGATAATAGACAGTTTCCAACCACATCTTAAATCGTTCTTCAATAATCAATGGGGCAAGGTCTTCCATTGTCTTATCAATATCACGAATATAACTTAACTGTTTTTCATTTAAAGCAAGATCACGCACAGATTTTAGATTGAAAAGTCTATTATAATAAACATAAATCTGTGCTTGTTCTTCTGCTGGCATACCAGCATACTTATTAAGAAATTCTGTATATTTTCCAAGGGCCGTTTTTTTATCGCCAATAACTTTATGTCCCCATCTATATAAATCATGTAATGGTATTCCAGTTCTGACCTGTATATATGAAGTAAACTTGTTAAAATCAAGCCATGTCGTTGGCCTATCTACGGTTAAGAGTTGCTTGATAACAGAGCCAGCCCCAGGTTCATTCTTCGCCTTCCACAGAGCCTTAGCCAAAATATCTTTTCTTCTTTTTCTTTCTAGGCTTTCAACGGCTTCTTGTTTTACTCTTTCTTGTCCAGTAAGGGATGGATGGGTCAACCCATATTCTTCCATAATAGTACTGCCCAATGCTTTGTTTCTATCTTCAAGTGGCATTTTTTCAAGTTCAAAGAACTTTTCCTGCAGTGCCATTAAGTCTTTAACTTTGAGAGTTCCCTTAATGCCCAATGATTCTTGTATTGTGCGTAGATTAATACCAGCATTAAGATTGTCTGCCCTTTCTTCTAACATCCATGTATAACTATCAGGAAGCTTTCTGTTTGGAATGTTATATAAAAGCTTTAATCGTCTTTCGGCATCTACAACAATCTTATCAATACCTTTCCATTTTTTACTTATTTTTCCAGATTCCATATCTCTAAGAATCTGCTGTTGTATAGGCTCTTCCATCATCACATTATGCTTATACATGTTATAAAGATTCAACTTTGCATTGTCATACATAATAGCAACATCAGGTGGTACAGATGTCAAGTCTCCCGTCTTTAGGCCAGGATATGTTCTTTCCCACGTGTCAATGTCGCCTTCCATTGACTTATATAACTGGTCATCAATATGCTTAGAAAATACCTTACGAGCGTTCCATTCAAATGAAGGAATCTGCTTACCCTTAACAACTGGAGTTAGGTTCCATTTAGCATTAGCCTTATCAAAATCACTACGTTGCAGTAAAACATCTCTTGGGCCAACCTGAATTTTTCCAGGAGATGCTTGTTGTGAGCGAGGAGTTGGTGTTAATTGTCTAGTATCAATGTTATATTTCCAATACCTAGTCATCTTGAACAATTCATCTAATCGTTCATCAACCACCTTTGGGGCAAAGAATTTCATAGCATTTTCAATGGGCCTAGGAAGCATCATGCCAGTTTGCTTACCCTTATCCTGAAGAATTTCAACCTTAATTTCTTGAGTTCTGGTTTCGTTTGCTATACCTTTTTCAGTATATCTTTCCAAAAGAGCAACAAATAATTCATTATCTTCATTGATGGGTTCATATTTTCCAAACTCACCCTTCTTAGGATTCCATACAATCTTTAATGGCCTTGGAGCCTTACCTTCCTTAAGGCTATCTTTAATATTCTTATATCCAATAGCTTTATTGACTATACCTACATCAACACTAGGTTCAATATCAAAGAGACTTTTTGTTGATACTTTACCTTTTTGGAACATAGCAAATGGAATACGCATCTTAGATAAGGCTGCGGTGTGTTCATTTACATGAATTGTGTCAGCATCCATCATTTCATATAATGCCTTCTGGTCAGGAGTATTGAATTTACCCTCTAGCAACATCTTGGGGGTAATGCCATGATGGAGGAACATGGTATTCAATGCTTCAGAAAAAACAGTCTGTGCTAGATTTTTCTTTTCTAATGTTTCAGGGCCATACATGCCAACAGCAAGCATAGCAGCGCGTCCACCAAACTGTCTCAACATCCATGATAGAGCCTTATGGCTTTCAATATGAGCAAGCCCAGCCCCACCAAAGATAGTGCCAAGCATAGCCCCTTCTTTGGCTCTTTTGGCTGCACCCATAGGGTCTGCTATGGCTGATGGAATATCTGACATGGCAGAGGCCAATCCAAGCGTAGTGGCAGACCTACCAACCCTGCCCATAACAGCCAATTCTTTAGCGTATGGGCTAGCCTTAATGAGCTTTGTAGTAAGCCCTAGGGCTTTTCCAATCTTTGAAACACCCTTTGCTGCAACGCCATATGGGGCTAAGAATCCAACTAAGCTACCAGCACCACGTGCTATCTGTTCTCCAGTTCCTACTGGTTCTTCTTCTCCTATCAATTTTGGAGAAAAACCAAATGTAGCTTCCTTAGCAAGCCCACGACCAAACTGCTCTAATATATGCGCTATGCCACGATGATCTTCCTCTACCTGCTTATATCGCTGTAAATCTTTGAATTTTTTGTAGTCTATACCCATGCGTTCTGCAGTGAATTCGTCTAATGATAAAAATGGTTTACGTTGCTGGGTAAAATAATCTAGGCTTGTAAAGCCATTCAATTTATCATTAATAAAATCATCAAGGGTATAATATGGCATAATAATATCTATTTAAAAAGGATTAGAAAAGAATGATGGGCTCTTAGATGGTTCTGGTACTTCTTCTAATCCTAATACTTTCTTACGTCTTTTGAAGATATATAATTTTCCATCATACCAAACGGGTTTATTTTCCCATTTCAAATTACCATTCTCATCTTTCATGTGCTTTAATTTATTTAAATTTTCAACATTGCTGGCATAGGCAATTGGAATATCTTTTGGAATATTATATTTCTTTCTAGCTTTTTCTGCCCCACCTGCAGCCTGCTTTTCCTTTACCCGAGAGCCTTGTTCTCCTATTTCTTTTTTAGCTTTTCCAAAAATTTGTTCTAAGATTCCAGGCTGCTTTGATATAGCTGCAGCTATTGATGGCTCAGGTTGAGCTTTAGGCTCTGGTCTTGGAGGCCCAATCTTTTCCTGACCAGCACCAGGATAGCCACGTTGTTCTTT
>CAZKZX010000067.1:0-8013 GCA_964557335.1 uncultured Methanomicrobia archaeon
GATAGTAAAAACAAAAAGCAGCATCGAGCGGAATACCGACTGCTATACTTTTATCGTTTTTTTCTGCTTCAACTCGGTTTTTTATATTCACTTCCGCTGCGAGGTTTATTATTAACTGCATGTCGAGGTTGCTGTAGATGGATTTTAACGCTTGATCGTTTAACGTTATTTCTGTCCCCATATGTAGTCCCAAATGCCGGCTTGGGATTGTAGTTAAATCCTTTGTAATGGATCCTACCAACCGAACCCCAATTTTTTCTAGAGAGGTTTTAATAGCGTTAGCGTGCTTCTCACTGCCAACTTTGTTCGCGATTACTCCGGCAATTTCAATGTTATAGGGTGTGTAGTGCGCGTATTTGACAAATCCAAGAGCTACTGCGGCAACGCTTTCAGAAGAAGCATTCGCATCAATAATGAGAAGCACCGGCACTGCTGCAATATGCGCAATCTGAGCACAGCTCGAATCCCCATCATAGAGTCCCATCGCCCCCTCGATAATCGCAAAATCTGCACTAGATTTAGCAAGTTCTCTGTTGATCCCATCTGCCCCCATCATGAACGAATCGAGATTGTAACAGGGCAGCGCGGTGAGGTGTTCGAGGTGGCTTGGATCAATGAAATCTGGACCTACTTTGTAAGACTGAACCTTGTATCCAGCGTCTAACAATGCTTTTAAGATAGCTAACGTTACTGTGGTCTTCCCGACTCCGCTCTGAGTTCCCGCAACCATTATCCCTTTCATCATCAAAGCATGAGGCTTTGAAATTATAAATGTATTCTCGACTTTTTTAGCACGGTCTAATTGTGGAGTGACCATCAAAACACCACAATAAGCTTAGCCGTTTGTAGGATGTCATATCATCGCAATATGTAACAAGCTCGCCTTACACGTATACGTTCGAGTTAAAGAGCGCTTCATTTACTTTTTAGTTAACGCTAAAAGACCATATCAGGTAATGACAATCAGGTTAAAAAATTGTATCAGGCTGCAGAAAACAGTGACTTCACACCAACTGCGCATCGGACTAAGTATCCATTAAACGGTTGCAGTTGTGTGGGTAAAACATAGTAGTGTTCTGGTCCGATGCTTCTCTTTACGAATAGAAAAAGGTAAGAAAACGTCTCGATATCTAATCAAATAAGATCAAGGTGGTTATAGTCCTATGATGGCTAACAGTGTATTTATGCTGACATTTTGTCGTATGACATCTGCTATGTTATCAAAAGGATCTATAACCTTGTGATAGTCATTACTTTTCGCGTTTGACTTCTGCTCAGTCTTTTGTGGATGCATATTTACACTAGCTCCCTTTTTTGAGCGAATATACTCGAGAAACGTTTCTTTAAAATTAACGTTTCCAAAAAGCCCATGGAGGTACGTTCCGAGTGTCAGTCCGGTTTCATCTTGTGCTCCATCTTCAGTAAATACGTGAGAATAAGAAGGCGTCTTTCCCATATGTATTTCGTATCCTCTGATCGTTTGTCCTCTTATCGGAGTAAGAAGCGGCCCTCTACCAATAACGACTTTCTCCACTTGCTTGGTTTCTTTTTCATAATTGCTAAACATTGTGCTCACGTTGAGCAGCCCTAATCCTTCTACGGACGTGAAGTTATTTTCAGATCCCTCGATACCATCGTCTCTAATGGATTTACCAAGCATTTGAAATCCGCCACATATACCAAGTATCGGAATCTTCCCAGCACGTTGTAGAATCTGTTCAGCCATCCCGCTTTCTTTCAACTCTTTTAAGTCATCAATAGTGTTTTTAGTCCCCGGAAGTATTACGGCATCCGGTCTTCCCAAATCATCAGTCAGGTTGACATATCTGACTTTCGCATCGGTTTCAAGTGGTTCAAAATCCGTAAAGTTTGATATCCGTGGAAGTTTTATAACTGCAATCTCTACAGATTTTCTCTCGTCGGGAGATTTACCTGCTAGTGAAACAGAGTCTTCAGAAGGCAATCCAACGAAGACATACGGGAGAACTCCTAAAACAGGAATACCAGTTCTCTCTTCAAGCAAGCTAAAGCCTGGTTCGAGCAACGTTATATCTCCCCTAAATTTATTAATGATAAACCCTTTGATGAGGTTTTTATCCTCTGAAGGTAGCAGTTGTACCGTGCCATAAAGGCTTGCAAATACGCCACCTCGTTCTATATCGCCCACGAGTATCACGGGGGCGTTTACGAGTTTCGCAGCCCTAATATTTGCCACATCTTTGTGGTATAAATTGATTTCAGCAGGACTCCCAGCGCCTTCCATGATGATTATGTCGTTTGTATGCGAAAGCCTCTTCAATGATCCTTCGATTACGGCTAATATGTCGTTAACGGAGTCATAGTATTCTCTGACTTTTCTGTCGCCGATGGGCTTTCCTCGAACAACAACTTGCGAAACCATATCGCCTTTTGGCTTAAGTAGCACCGGGTTCATATCTGCTGAGGGTTCGCACCTAGCGCCCCACGCCTGAACTGCTTGTGCTATGCCAATCTCATCTCCGTCTTTTGTAACCCAAGAGTTCAAGCTCATGTTCTGAGATTTAAATGGTGCAACAGAATAACCCATGTCAGAAAAGATTCTACATAGTCCTGCAACGATGATACTCTTCCCCACGTGGGATGCTGTTCCTGTGATCATTAAGTACTTTGTTTGCACTGAACTACTCCTTTACATACTTGTAATATAGCTAGTCAGTTATTGCAATTAACATTTGGGAGACATAGCTATTGTAATTAACGATTGCACCTCACACAAATTCTTTTCCAGCTGATGGAGGAATCCGTACGTGCAAAACATTTACATGCATTAGTAATAATGTCCATACGTGCTTATTTTCAGTATCAACGTCATTGATAAGATAAGCCTGTGACACTAGTTGGGAGCTAAATGATTAGAAATTGTTTGCTCAAATCTGATAAAAACTTATATAGTCTTGAATAACTTGTATTTTCAACGATTTCGTAGCACTGCGATGGCATCATCTTTTTTTGCCGGCACGGGATGAGAACAGCCAACGGAGATGAAAGAGTTGCGACGATAGTAACATGCGCTACAGAAGAAAGGAGTCACACACACCATGCTTTCTGGCGGTCCAACAAAAAAAGAAATCATTGCAATCGTCTTGGAGAAGCTTCAGCTAAATAGGAGTGAAACGTTTGTAGATATCGGCTGCGGAACCGGACGCGTTTCGCTCGCAGCAACTAACGTGGCTCACCGCGTTATTGCCATAGATGAAAGGGCAGAAGCGATTGAAATAGCGAAAAAGTGCTTCGAAGACGCACGTGTTGCTGATAAGGTAACCCTCATTGCAGGAACAGCCCCTGATGTCTTGGAAGGGCTGAATATGAGGATGGAAAAGGCCTTTATCGGCGGAACTAAAAACTTTAAAGCGAGTATAGAGTTTTTACTTCCCCGTTGCAAGCGACTTGTGCTAAACGCGGCACGGATCGCGATTGCTTCTGACGCGATAGAATACATGAAAAAAGCAGGGATTTTTGAGGAATCACTTCTGATAAACATCTCCAAAGGCTATGAACTTGAAGGCTTTACTGCGTACAAAGCAGACAACCCGGTATTTATGGTGGTGGGGTCATGCTTATAGGCGTCGGGTTGGGTCCTGGAGACCCACAGCTACTGACTCTGAAGGCCATCAATGTGCTGCAATCCGCAACGAAAGTATTTGTTCCGGGAAAAAGGTCTTATGAGCTAGTGCGCCCGTATGCAGATGTAGAAATACTTAAGTTTCCCATGACGAATGATGACTCGAAATTGCGGGACGCATGGGTGTCGAATGTCCACATTATTGCACAATTTGCTGCCAAAGAAGCAGTAGCTTTTGGGGTTATAGGAGACCCTAACATCTTCAGTACATTTTCGCACCTTAGCAAAATGATGAAGGAGCTGCGGCCGGAAATCATAGTCGAAACGGTGCCCGGAGTAAGCGCTATAACCTCCTGCGTTTCTCGCATTAATGTCCCGCTGGAAAGGTCTTTTATTGTATCTGACGGTTCATCGATAGAATCAAAGATCATCTTAAAGGTGAAAAGACCTCAGGAACTTGCTGATAAGCTCGTAGCAGATGGTTATCGCGAGTTTATCCTCATAGAGCGGGCGTTCACAAACAAAGAGAGGATATACCGGGGGGACTTCCCGGAACAGTGCGATTATTTCAGCATAATGTACGGAAAGAGAACATGAAAGTGTACTTTGTGGGGGCTGGTCCAGGAGACCCCAAGCTTATAACTGTGCGCGGCAAAGAACTCCTTGAAGCAGCCGATCTTGTCGTTTATACGGGCTCTCTTGTGAACTCAGAAATTTTGCGCTACACCAGCGGAAAGACAATAAATAGCTTTAGGATGACCCTTGAAGAGATCATAACGGTGATCCTCGATGCGCTTCGGCGGCGGGAAACTGTCGTGCGGCTCCACAGCGGTGATCCGGCACTCTTTAGCGCTATAGATGAACAGATAGCGGCGTTAGAGACGCACGGAGTCGATTACGAGATTATACCTGGTGTCTCGTCAGTATTTGCCTCAGCAGCCGCACTTGGGAAACAATTGACACGTGATACCCTCATTATCACTCGCCCTTCAGGAGCAACGCTCGAAAAAGACAAAATAGCCGAATTATCAGAATATGGCATTACAATGGCGATATTTCTCGGAGTGGACAGAATTGAAGATATAGTGCATAAGCTCCGGTACCCCCCAGATACGCCAGTAGGAGTCGTGTACCATGCATCTTGGGACGATCAAACAATAATAACTGGAACAGTTTCGGATATAGTTCATAAGGTTAGACAAGCCGGCATTACCCGATCTGCCATCATTCTCGTCGGTGACTACCTTGCTCTCAAGAAGAACGTGAGGAGGTCTTTTTTATACTCAAAGATGGACAAAAAATAGTGATTCTCTGCTTTAATCGGAATACGGCCCAAGCGAAGCGAGTACAATCGGTAGTAGGCGGCAAAATAATGTGCTACGGTCACGAGGCTATTAAGGCGGCAATGGATTCATACAAAGTGATAATCGCCTTGATGTCTGTGGGCATTGTGGTACGAGGACTCGCGCCATTCATTACGGATAAATGGTTTGATCCCGCTGTAGTCGTAGTAGACGAAGCATCACATTACGCTATTCCTCTGCTTGGCGGACATCACGGGGCTAACGACATAACCCTTCAGCTTTTTAACAGCGGGATTGTGCGGCACCCCGTCATCACTACGGCCACTGATGCGTCGGGGGCAATGAATGTGGAACGCATTGCTGAAGCGTTGAACTGCGCAGTAGTAAACAGAAAATCAACTAAATCGATTAACATCAAGTTTTTAAATGAGCAGGTAGAGGTTGCACGGCTAGAGGGGCCAAAGATCGTGATTGTTGATGAGAATGTTGCTGTCCTCTCAAAAACAAGCGGAAGAGCATTGAGTTTAGGTATTGGCGCGAGAAAAGGTGTCTCTAAAGACATGGTATGCAATGCCATTTTTCATGCGCTTGATAAAATACATGCAACGCTCGAAGACGTAAAAACGCTTGCGACCGCGGATATTAAGTCAAATGAAGAAGGCATTTTTTCTGCAGCTGGAGAATTGGAAAAGCCGATAGCTCTAGTCCCAAGCAGTCTTATCAACAAGACACGCGTGATTTCGAGGTCGCGCGCTGAAAAGATTGGATTGGTCGGCGTCGCCGAACCATCCGCCCTTGCCCTCTCAAACTTACACGAACTTGTGCTTAAGAAGACAACATACGGAGGAGTAACGATTGCAATTGCGCGGTAAGTTGTTCATTGTTGGCATTGGTCCTGGTTTAATTGACGACATGACGGTGCGGGCAATCGACGCAATAAAAAGATCTGACTACGTCATTGGAGTTGATACCTACATCTCTCAAATTGCACCCCTTCTAACAAATCAAATTGTCATACAAAGCTCAATGGGGAGAGAAGTAGAGAGGGCTACCAGAGCCGTCTCGCTTGCAGCGGAAAGATATACCGTATCGATTATAAGTGGTGGAGATCCAAATGTTTACGGGATGGCAAGTCTCGTCTTTGAACTCATCGCATCATCTGGCTGTGATTTTGATATTGAGGTCATTCCTGGCGTTACCGCAATTAATGCGGTTGGAGCGGTGCTTGGAGCCCCTATATCGAGCGATTATGCCGTCGTAAGTTTAAGCGACATTTTGACGCCGTGGTCAGACATAGAACGGCGACTAGGAAATGCTGCAGCTTCTGGATTTATAATCGCGTTGTACAACCCACGGAGCAGAAACCGCCCCTCTCAGTTCTCTCGGTGTGTTGATATTTTACGGAAGTACCGCACAGATGTGCCAGTAGGGATTGTGAAAAATGGGCTTAGGCATACACAAAAAGTTGTTATAACAACGCTTAATTCAGTGATGGACTATGAAGACATTATTGACATGAAGACCACCGTCATCGTAGGGAACGAGGAATCTTATATATGGAACGGAAGAATTCTGACTCCTCGGGGGTATCATAAAAAATATGAGTATTAAAAAAATTGAAGACTCGAGTTTTCAAAGCACGTTTGGAGCACGTACGTCAGAGGCAAAACGAATTTCTGAGCGCTCACAGGAAATTGTCCGGGGTATCGTTGGCGACGAAAGCCCCGAAGGAAGGTTAAAACAACGGGTAGTAATGGCAACCGGAGACCCTTCATTTAAGGATCTGGTGCGATTCACTCACAACCCAATTCATGCAGGTGTCGAAGCTATTAGGAGGGGAGCTCCCATCTATACCGATATAACGATGGTTCAGGCAGGTATCTCCCGAGAAATAGCAACCTTTGGCAGTGAAGTAGTTTGTCGGCTGGCTCAAAGCGAAGCCGATCTCGAGCAAGATCAAACTCGGGCATCCACCGGATTTCGTACACTTGGAGAAAGGCTGGCGGGGTCAATCGCAGTTATTGGGAACGCCCCATCAGCGGCGCTCGCGGTTGTGGATATTATGAGTAAAGAAGTCATCCCGGCACTTGTTATAGCGACTCCCGTCGGGTTCGTCAACGCCGCGGAATCGAAAGAGCACATCCGCCACATGCCTGTTCCCTCGATAACGACCGTCGGAACTCGTGGCGGTACACCTGTTGCGGTTGCCCTGGTGAATGGGCTTTTAGACATGGCGAAACATTACTAGCTAGCTTACAAATGGAACTGAGAGATCCTATTACTTCGCTTTTAATTCCACGTGAATGGATAGATAAGTCGAGTGTACCATTCGTTGAATTAAAGAAGCTCGTAGAAAGTGGGTTTTATGCAGTAACTTCATCAGGAGCATTACTGCGGCGGGGCTTATCTACGGGAACTGTAGCTGCCGCTGCTGCAAAAACGGCAGTACTCTCGTTAAAACAGCCTATTCGAGAAGTGGATATTCTCACGCCGGTGGGAATACGGGTGCTAGTAACTGTACAAGGTGCAGATGGCCAAGCAATTGCTGAAAAGCCTACGAGCGATTATCATGCAGACGTCACAGAGGGGCTGCAGTTCGAGGCTGAAGCTACACCTGCAAAAAAACTGATTCTGAAAACGGGAGCTGGTATAGGAATAGTACAGAGACGTGGGTTGCGTGCTCCTATCGGAGCAGCCGCCATAAATCCAGAAGCTCGGAACACCATTATGTGTGCCATAAAAGAAGCCGTGGGTGCTGTAGGATTACAAGGTGCTTCGGTAACGCTTAGTGCCCGAAACGGTGAAAAGGTTGCCCGAAAAACGTTAAATCCAAAGATCGGCATTATTGGTGGAATATCAGTTTTAGGGACGACTGGCTTTGTAGAACCGTGGAATGAATGCCTCGTGTGTTCTATGGAAGATCTTATTGCACGAGCTGAAAAAGTTGTTTTAACAACTGGCAGAACAGGTTTTAAGTTTGCTCACGTGTATTTCCCAGAATATAGTCGTGTTCTGATAGGAAATAATATCGATCGGGCAGTAAGAAAGGCGCGCGGCAAAGACATCGTTATAATGGGGTTGCCTGCCCTTATTTTGAAGTGGGGAAAT
>CAZKZX010000068.1:0-7846 GCA_964557335.1 uncultured Methanomicrobia archaeon
AGGGGCAATGTAAAGAGCGAAAGGGGGCCGGCGTAAATGCTATTGTGGTACTCTTTTAAACCAGAAAAAAATGCGAAAATGACAGAACGTCAAATCTCGACATAATGTCTCCAAAAATCTTAATCAAGACGTAAGTCGTATTAGGAAATAGCAAAGCAAACGTCTGACGGGGTCTGGTTGAAATCAAATCTCACTAAAAGACATTCAAGGTAAAACAGGCCCCGGCATAAGTGGTGGCCACAAACCCAGTAACATAAGTACAATATGTGTAACCGACCTAAATAAGTCTCCTAAAACGAAACCAGTCATTTTTACTCTCCAATATTCTTTGAACGTCTATCAACATTCATCCGACCGTATAAGACGGTCGTTTAAATCTCTCTTTTATTCTGGTAAGTAATGGCTTCGGACGAGGCGCAGCAACCGGAATTCGTGCTACTAACATAGAATTTTCATGTCGGAGATAATTTAGGTTCGTTTGGAGCTCGTCAATTTGCATGTCTCTCAGCTTGATTATCTCGTCTTTAAGCGTCAGGTTATTTTGCAATTTTAATATATCCTTTTCCTTGCGCATCATGTCCTGCTGTAGTTTGTTGTATTCTATCAACAGTTGGGCGGCCTCACTTTCGCACGTGTCGTCAGCGAAGTACTCTTTCGTGATGAGTGCAAGCACTCGCCCGTTCTTAACATTGCGTTTCTTCGCTTCGTCAGTGAGTAACGTATAGGTATCATTATCAAGTAATGCACAAACTTGAGGCATAATGAGCTTAGCATGAAAATCCATGTTTATCAATGTTTTTAATTTGATTTCATGTTATTAGTTCATTTTATCAAAACACAATGTTGTCGATTTTTCTTTTTGATGAATAGTTTTTTCGATCTATGTAGGGGTTTTTGGGGTATTTTCGTTACAGCACACAATTTTTCCTGCAGCTCGATCGTTTTTTTAACCGTGGTGCGTAAATATCTCCTTATTCCTCCGGCGGAATTTCGATTGATTTGCCACGGTAGGTAAGATCTTCAATTCCAGCCCCGTGAGACATAAGTTTGACGTGACAACCACCCTCCCGCGTATCAATCATAATAAAAAACAAGGTATCACCCAATGTTACGCAATAATGTGTGTTCGGATGTATAAGGTAAGATTGCCTTTCAATCCCAGCAAAGAAACCACGAGCTGGTTCAATGTCTTTGGTGTGAACGTGCTTAACAGGCTCTCCGCTCTCAATATGCAAAGAATAGCCTACTGCCTCTTCTAAGTCTATGTCTAATCGCGGTTCTTGTTCAGTCTCTAAACTCTCGAGAGAAAGCCATAACGTTCCCTTTGTTGAGTTGTTTGTATCTCTATCATCCACATTCATCTTTACATTTGTTTCTCTCTTATTCATTTTTCATTCATTATCGTCTGTTTTTGACTTATTCGTTGAGCTTGTGACCGGCCCCTTTAGGACTCGAGTGGGGCAACTTGTGGTAACTAACCAAGGAGGAGGAGGTAAACAGCAGCGGGTCACAGTAAACAGTAAGACGTTAACCCTCTTCTCGGACTACATTTTCATTCATTGAATCTTGGGATGATGAGGCCGTTTTTGCGCTCTCTCTCATACACGTGTACAACATCGTCAAGCAGTGTGGAATGAGCGCATACCCCGGGAGAATCCGCCTGCATGCCTTCCGGCACCGTTTCGCTATCGACTTAGTAGATCTTGCACCGACACCAACAAGATACAACTGCTTCTGAGCTACAGTAACGTCAATACGACTCCAATCTATTTGAAGTCTCGCTACGACGACCTCAAGGAAATATCCAACGAAGTTGTCTTTTAACACTCGCTGAGGGAGGAATCCCATTATGGAGGGATAGTCGTTTTTACAAGATTGGGAGTTGCGTTGAATACATCCGTACAGTCGGTAAAAGGTTCGACATAAACGTGTCAATCAGCGGCGCCACTTTTTCGCATCTTTTACTTTGGGATTGCCTATCCGTTAATTGTGTTGCATTTAATGCTTATGTGACATCTGATGCTACCGCTCCAAACACTTTTCACTAAACCGAGCAGCAACTTTTAGGTCATGCAAACCTCAATATCACACGCTTCGGTCCTACCTCCTGATGCAGTTAAGGATAATGACTTGCGAGCGAGCTACTATAAAATCAAGTTTTAAAGCTTTACAACCGTTGCGTTTGGCGTATCACTCAGCAGTGCCGAACGTTGCATCAATCCATGCTTTCATTTGGCCCCGAACTGTTCTAAACTGTGAGCATCTTTCAGCCTCGGTTAGTGCTTCCTTTACTCGAGCAGGATCATCAAAGGCGTGATGGAGATAGGTCTCTCCTCCTACAAAAATTGGACACGCCTCTTGTGCGTCTGCGCAGAGGGTGACGACAAAATCGAATTGTTGCCCCTCAAACTCCTCCAAGCCCTTTGAGCGGGAGGTCGAAATATCAACTCCTACTTCCTGCATCACTGTGATTGCACATGGATCGACATGAGTAGGTTCAGTGCCGGCACTATATGCGTCATATCGGTCTGCATAATGAGCTTTTAGAAATCCTTCCGCCATCTGCGAGCGTGCCGCATTGTGGGTACAGATAAACAAGACCCGTTCCTTATCATGAATGTGTTTCATACTACTACCTACTTGTTAGAACCAAATGGCATAACTCTAACGTGAGAACCAAAGATGATATGCCCTCTTTCATTGTACCGGGCGCGTCGAATTATCTCTAGAACCTAGGTTACAGGCGTGCCTACGGGGCTGAAGTATCTTGTATTAAACCACCGTGCCACATTCACGAGGCTTATGAGGACTGGCACTTCGATCAGCGGGCCGATGACAGCAGCAAACGTCTGTCCTGAATTAATACCAGACACTGTAACGGCTACCGCGATCGCCAGCTCGAAGTTGTTGCTTGCCGCCGTAAACGCTAACGAGGTAGTCTGAGTATAGGTAATCCGCGCCCACAAGCCTATGAAGTAGGCGACGAAAAACATTATGATGAAGTACAGGAAGAGGGGGATGGCGATTCGCACTACATCTAGAGGCAGCGTGACGATGTAGCCCCCCCTTCAGTGAGAACATGATAACTATGGTGTAGAGCAGGGCAACAAGTGTCACCGGGGTAACTTTTGGGATGAATTTGGTCTCGTACCACTCTCTTCCTTTAACCTTGAGGCCCTTGAACCGCGTGATCATCCCTGCAACGAAGGGGATGCCCAAGCAAATGGCCACGCTTTTTGCAGTCTCGATGATGGAGACGTTGATCGTGGTGGCTTCTTGAAATATGCCCAGCCACTGCGGCAGCACGGTGATGAGGAAGTACGCCTCCGCAGAGAAGAAGAGAGGCCTGAAAGACAGAGTTAAGCGCGACCAGCGCTGCGGCATATTCCAAATCGCCGTGCGCCAAGTTAATCCATACAATGACTATTGCGATGCACAGTGCAATCCCGACCACGATGAGGCCCCATGTATTCGGATACACACGTAAGAAGGTGACCGCTAAGGAGAACATTAGCAGCGGCGCGACAATCAATTGAGTGTGAGGGCCATCCCTAAAAGCTTGGTGCTTTTGAAGACGATCCCGAGTTCTTCATATTTTACCTTTCAAGGGGGGGTACATCATCACGATGAGTCCGATAGCAATAGGTATTGAGGTAGTCCTCACTTGGAACTGGTTTAGCACGCCTGCGATGCCCGGAAAGAGGTATCCAACACCTACCCCTATGAGCATTGCGAGAGAGATCCAAAGCGTAAGGAGCTCGTTTAAGAGGGATAGTCGCGCCCTCGGTTTTTCAGCCACAGGTGATGCACCTGTGTTTTCCGTGTGAGTTATCGTTTAATCCCACGCACTTTAATGCTCGCTATGGAATGTTCAACCTCTGTTATTCGCTCTGCAGGTAGCCCTGCGTCCTTAACAATCGCTTGTGCTGTCGCATCATTCGCCATGCACTCTATCGGAAAGACGGACTCCTCAACGATATGCACGTCTTCGAACCCTGCGTCTCGTATGGTTGTGAGGTACTCATCCTTCATGAGTGCTCCTGAAATACAGCCTACATACGCTGCACTTGAATTCTTTATGAAGTCCGGGAGCTCCTTCAACAACACGATATCCGATATCATGAGCCTTCCTCCTGGTTTGATCACTCTGAATATCTCTGCAAAGGCCGTTCGTTTGTCTGGTACGAGGTTGATCACGCAGTTTGAGATGGTGACGTCAATAGAGTTATCAGCAACGGGAAGGTGCTCTATTTCTCCGAGCCTGAATTCAACATTGTTGTAATTACTTGTCCGTGCATTCTCACGTGCTTTTGCAATCATTTCAGGCGTCATATCGACGCCAATAACTCGTCCGCTCGCGCCAACGCGCTGCGCAGCGAGGAAACAGTCGAATCCAGCTCCTGAGCCCAGATCAAGTACGATATCGCCTTCTTGTAACGAAGCAAGCGCAACGGGATTTCCGCAACCAAGACCAAGATTTGCCCCTTCGGGCACTGTGGCAAGGTCATGCTCGGTATAGCCTATTTTCTTGCTGATTTCCTCAGCAAGTGAGGCACCCCTGCAGCACGAAGTAAGCGGGACAGAAAACACTTTTTCCTCTTTTGCAACCTTGGCATACCCCTCTCTTACAACGCGCTTTATCTGTTCATCATTCATATCGCACCTCCTCCGCATCTATGTAGTTCTACGTTCATTTTATCCATCCGTGTTACAGTATTTCTTTCATTACGGGTCCCAGCATGTTCTTCACCATCTCGGTAAGATCTTCAGCTTTAATAAGAGAAATGCACGAGATATTCCCGTCCTTCTCCCAACTTACCACCGCGAGTTTCTCCCCGGTCCGGATGTACGCCCGATCTCGTAGCTCTTTGGGAAGTACCATCTGCCCCCGCTCATCGACGGTGACGATGGCTTCAACTTTGCAGCAACTAAGCGTTATGTTGGTAGGGGGGCAGCATGCCCCAGGTTTATGCGTGTCGACCATGATATAAAGACCTCCTCCATAAGGATCAAATAAGACATTATCACGGGAGTATTTATAATTTTCTGATAAATCAGAATAATCAGAATAATATTACATTACTGTGGAAACATCACCTAGTTTTTGCACCAGGTCTGAGCCACGGACTGTTGGAAATCATTAACAACGTTGACGGTTACGTTTCTTCCAAGGTTCTATCTGAAGGTCGATGCTTGCTTATCCATTGCCAAATCATTTCAGTCACTCCGAGACGTCCCCTTTAGTCCGTAGAGGTTTAATCATTGCTTGACCATTCGCTTCTATAATTTTCGAACCTTTTGGCCCTAACACGAACTCGACAAACTGCGCAGTAACATCAGGATAGTAGCCATATATCTCAATGAAGTCTAAAATTCAAAGTAGTTCTTTACCACCTTGTAAGCGCAGAACTCACCGCACATCGTGCAGGTCTTGATATCTGAAGGCATTCGCTCTCTCCTTACTTGCATCGCTGTTTCAGGATCGATTGCTAAACTGAACTGCTTCGACCAGTCGAGGGCATTTCGTGCATGTCCCATTTCAAGGTCGGCGTCTCTCTGTCCGAGCTTTACCATGTCTCCGACGTGGGCAGCTATTCGTGCGCTAATAACGCCCTGCTTTACATCTTCAGGATAGGGAAGCGCGAGGTGCTCTGCCGGAGTCACATAGCAAATAAAATCAGCGCCATAGGAAGACGAAAGTGCAGCGCCAATTGCCGAAACTATGTTATCATATCCTGGCGCTATATCAGTGACGAGCGGCCCCAGCATATAAAATGGCTTCTCTCCGCTCAATCTCTTCTGAAGGAGTACATTCGCTTCAATCTCATCAACGGGTATATGGCCTGGCCCCTCTACGATTGTCTGAACCCCGAACTCATGTGCCTTATCTGAAAGCTCGCTATTTATGATGAGCTCTTGAATCTGCGCCCTATCCGTAGAGTCGTGCACCGCTCCTGCCCGCATGCCGTTCCCCATGCTCAGCGTCACTTCGTGGCGCTTTAATATCTCGAGAAGGTAGTCGAACTCACTGTACAACGGGTTTTCCTTTTCGTTGTGGACCATCCACGCTGACATTAAAGCACCACCTCGAGAACAGAGTCCACCGTGTCGCCCCTGGGCCTTGAGCCTGTCAAGCGTCACCCAGTTTATGCCAGTATGAATTGCCATGAAGTTGGTGCCGAGTTTCGCCTGCTCTTCGGTTATCCTGAAGAGATCGTCCTCTCGCATATCGATGATAGAACCAGACGTGTTAGCGGCTTCGATAAACGCCTGGTATAAAGGAACGCTCCCAACGGAAAGTGAAGTCGCCTCTATAACCCGCTTCCGTATCTCGTAGAAGTCACCACCAGTTGAAAGCTCCATTATCGTATCAGCGCCTGCTTTTTCGGCAATCCTTGTCTTCTCCACCTCCATTTCAACATCCACGATGTCTGAAGAAGTGCCCACTGACGCGTTCACCTTGGTCCTGAGCCCCTTTCCTATTCCGACCGGTCTCGTCTCCCGGTATGGGCTTATGGGAATCACGATTCTCCCACTTGCGATGCCCCGACAGATGAACTCTGGCGTCACGCCCTCTTCCGATGCGACGGTGTTCATCTCATCAGTTATTGTGCCTCTTCTTGCAAGGTCGATCAATGTCATAATGTACCACCTAAAGAGCAGTCTTTCTTTTAAACGACTGTGATGATTAGTTTAATAGTCATCACTGTAAAGTAGGATCGACTGGATATATGGGTTTAAAACGAATGTCTTGATATATTTCTCTATCGGCGCGATTAGTACGCACGCCGCTAATATCCGAGTTAAACGGTTAGCGAAATCGTGCTGGTGTGGATATTCAAACTCATATGTTTAAGCATACTGTCGCTATGAAACTCCTCGCGGTGATGTATTTTAGCAGCCAGGCGACACCTTAACGGTACTAGCTGAGTCGCAGATCGCTTGGCTAGAGCTTTTTAAAAGCTTTCTGAAGGTTGTCGGTGGCCAGTGCAATTGCGCTCCTAGGGGCTGGCGTCTCCGTAATTGCATTGAGCAGCACGAAGTCGTGGATTGTTCCTAAAAAACGAACAGCCGTAACGCGGACGCCTGCTTCGTTCAACTTGTGAGCATACGCTTCGCCCTCGTCACGAAGTACGTCGAACTCACCGTTGATGACCAATGCTGGTGGTAAATCTTTTAGTTGGTCGATCGAAGCTCGCAGCGGGGACGCCGTTATGTGCTTCCGTTCTTCAGCGTCGGGCAAATAATGGTTCCAGAACCACTTCATCGCCTCTCTGGTGAGGAAGTGCCCAGTGGCGAACTCGCGATACGTAGAAGTATCGAAATTGGCGTCAGTCACTGGATAGAAGAGCACTTGGAAATCAATTTTAGGGCCTCGCCGTTCTTTTGCTAGCAGGGTAACAACAGCTGCCATGTTCCCGCCAACGCTGTCTCCCGCGACCGCCAACCGGGACGAGTCGAGGTTGAAGGTTTTGCCATGTTCCGAGATGTACGTTGTCGCAGCGTAGGCCTCCTCGATTGCGGTGGGGTACTTAGCCTCGGGGGAGTGCGTGTAATCTACAAAAACAACTGCTGCGTTGGCGCCGTTCGCAATCTCCCGGACGAGCCGATCGAATGCATCTTTATCACCAAGTACCCAGCCAGCGCCATGGAAATACATGATCACCGGTAGAGCTTGAGTAGTTCCTTTCGGTCGAATGATTCTGATAGAAACTTGGCCCTTTGGACCCCCAGGAATGTCATGGTCTTCAATGTCAGCGGGCAACTTCGCTATGTCACCAGCTTGTAAGTCAGAAAACACCTTGCGCGCCTCTTCGACAGAGAGGGTGTAGAGCGGAGGATTGCG
>CAZKZX010000069.1:0-7724 GCA_964557335.1 uncultured Methanomicrobia archaeon
GAGGCGATCAACCCACAGCGATTGCTCGGCTCGTAGAGGGGATTAGCAAGGGAGTCAAACACCAGACGCTATTGGGAGTAACGGGCTCGGGCAAGACTTTCACCATAGCGAACGTAATAGAGGGCGTCCAAAAGCCCACACTAGTGATAGCACACAATAAGACGCTCGCCGCGCAGCTCTACAAGGAGTTCAAGGAGTTCTTCCCACACAACGCAGTAGAGTACTTTGTAAGCTACTACGATTACTACCGGCCAGAGGCGTACATTCCACATACCGATATTTATGTAGAGAAAGAATCGTCAATCAACGATGAAATAGACAGGCTCAGACACTCAGCCACAAAATCGCTGCTATCGAGGCGCGGTACGATCGTGGTGGCCAGCGTCTCGTGCATTTATGGCATAGGCTCGCCTGAGGATTATCTTGACTCGATGTTATCCCTTAAAGTCCATGAACGGGTAAAGCGGAGAGAGATCTTGGGAAAGCTTACACGAATGCAATACGCGAGAAATGACATTGACTTTTTCCGCGGAAAGTTTAGGGTGCGTGGGGATAACATTGAAGTCTTTCCCTCCTATGGCAACACTGCCTATCGAATTGCACTGTGGGGGGATGAAATAGAGGGACTCTTTGAGCTGGATCCTGTAAACGGGCGAAAGATACAGGCCCACGACTTCATCAGCATATACCCCGCAACCCATTTCGTTACGAACCGGGCGAGACACGAGCAAGCGCTCTCGTCCATTACACTGGAGCTCGCGGAGAGGCTTGAATACCTCCGCGGTCAGGGAAAACTCCTGGAAGCACAGCGGTTAGAGCAGAGAACGAAATACGACTTGGAGATGCTACGCGAGGTCGGCTTTTGTAGTGGCATTGAGAACTACAGCAGGCATTTAAGCGGACGTGGTGCGGGAGAGCCACCCACGACCCTCATCGATTACTTCCCCGATGATTATCTCCTCGTCATCGATGAATCGCACGTGACGATACCACAACTCATAGGCATGTACTCAGGAGACCGATCACGAAAGGACAACCTTGTGGAGTACGGCTTTAGGCTCCCCTCAGCCTATGACAACAGGCCGCTAAAATTCAACGAATTTGAGGAGAAGATCACGCAAGTGATATACGTATCGGCGACACCAGGACCCTACGAGCTCAACAAGTGCGAGCAGCCCGTGGAACAGATCATACGACCCACCGGCCTCATAGATCCTGAAATAGAAGTACGGCCGGCGGAGAATCAGGTTGATGATCTCATCTCAGAGATCAGAAAACGACATGATGAACGAGTACTGGTCACCACGCTTACGAAGCGGATGGCTGAGGACTTATCAGAGCACTTGCACGAGATAGGGATAAAGGTGCAGTACCTTCACTCCGACATAAGCACACTCGATAGGACTGACATTCTGTACGATCTTAGACGAGGAGTATTTAACGTCCTCGTCGGCATAAACCTGTTGCGAGAGGGCATTGACCTCCCAGAGGTCACGCTCGTCGCGATACTAGATGCCGATAAGGAGGGGTTTCTCCGGTCGGAACGATCACTTATCCAGACGGTGGGACGGGTGGCGCGAAATGTCGAAGGACGCGTCATCATGTACGCTGACGCCATCACTGACTCGATGTCGCGCGCGATACAAGAAAACAACCGACGGCGGGTAAAGCAGATTGCCTATAACGAGGCACACAACATAACGCCACAAACGATCATAAAGCCAATTGAGGAGATGGTCAGGAGGCGCACCCTCGCAGAAGAGGAGGCGCGACTTCCATATGTCGGCCCACGAGGACTTGAAGAGACGATTGAAGGATTACGAGAAGAAATGAGGCGGGCCGCACAAGGTCTGGAGTTCGAACGGGCAGCGATGATACGCGATATGATTGAGTCATTGGAAAGTGGAGGGTAAGCGATGGCTGAGAACATCATCGTAAAAGGGGCGAGGGAACACAATTTAAAGGGCATTGACGTGGAAATTCCAAGAAACAAGCTCGTCGTGATCACGGGAATAAGCGGCTCTGGCAAGTCGTCCCTCGCGTTTGATACGATTTACGCTGAGGGGCAGCGAAAGTACGTGGAGTCCCTCTCCGCGTACGCTCGGCAGTTTCTCGGGCAGATGAAAAAGCCCGAGGTGGAACACATCGAGGGCCTCTCACCTGCGATCTCGATCGATCAGAGAACTACGAGCAAAAACCCTCGGTCGACCGTGGGAACCGTCACTGAGATTTACGATTATCTTAGACTGATGTTCGCGCGGGCCGGAACTCCCCACTGTCCCGACTGCGGAAAAGAAATAGCCCAGCAGACGGTGCAGGAAATAATTGACCAAGTGTTCAAGCTACCTGAGGGGACGAAAATTGTGATATTAGGCCCCGTGGTCAAGGATAAAAAAGGAGAACACAAGAAGATACTCGAGTTCCTGCTCAAGGATGGCTTCGTGAGGGCGAGGATCGATGGCGAGGTGCGAGATCTCGAGGAACTGATAGAGCTTGACAAGAACAAGAAGCACACCGTTGAGGTCATCGTCGATCGAGTCGCCATCGATACCGATGAGAAGCAACGGCTTGCAGATTCAGTCGAAACAGCGTTGACGCTAGGAAACGGCATCGTGATCGTTGAGGTCGTAGAAGGAGAGGGAGAAGAGATGCTGTTCAGCGAGCACTTCGCGTGTCCCGACTGCGGAATCAGCATGGGTGAGATAGAGCCGCGGATGTTCTCATTCAATAGCCCGCACGGGGCGTGTCCGGCGTGTCACGGCCTCGGCTTTGAAAAAACGTTCGATGAGGACCTCGTCGTTCCGGACACGTCTCTTCCCGTGAGAGATGCCTTTGCTCCCTGGCGCAAGTCGACGAGCGACTATTACCCGCACCTGCTGCGCAGTGCCGCTGTGCAGTTCGGCTTTGACCTCACCACCCCCTATGAAGAACTCAGCGAGGAGCATCGACAGCTCTTGCTGTTCGGCTCGGGACGGCAGCGGATGCCCGTTGAGTATTTTGGAAGACGCGGGTACATTAGTTTTTCACGCCCCTTTGAGGGCATCATCGGTAACCTCGCGCGGCGCTATCGCGAGACCGACTCGGAGTACATCAGGGAAGAGATCGAGAAATATATGCGATTAAAGGCGTGTGACGCCTGCCATGGCAAGCGGCTACAACCTAAGGCACTCGCAGTCACGATACACGGGCTTTCAATAGCCGATGTTGCGGCGCTGTCCGTCGATGCGGCGTACACGCTCTTCGACGAATTGGCCCTTCCAAACGGTAAAATGGCGATTGTCGGCGAGGTTATCAAGGAGATAAAAGAGCGGCTCAACTTCATGAAAAACGTCGGACTTAATTACCTCACGCTCGACAGAGCGAGCGAGACTCTCTCAGGGGGTGAAGCGCAGCGGATCCGCCTTGCCACTCAGATTGGTTCAGGGCTCGTGGGCGTGCTCTATATACTGGATGAACCAAGCATCGGGCTTCACCAGCGGGACAACTTGCGCCTCATCTCTACTCTCAGGAGCTTGAAGGATCTCGGAAACACCCTTATCGTCGTCGAACACGATGAACAGATGATACGGACGGCGGACTACGTCATCGACATGGGACCCGGAGCGGGAGAACACGGCGGGCATATCGTGGCGACGGGCACTCCCGACGAGATTATCTCTGAGGCCGACTCTATGACCGGGCAATACCTCAGCCGTATAAAGAGGATTGAGGTCCCTGAAGAGAGAAGGACTTCAAACGGGAGCACGCTAAAAATTGTGGGGGCTCGGCACAACAACCTTAAAAACATCGACGTGGAAATACCGCTCGGCATCTTCACGTGCGTAACTGGCGTCTCAGGCTCAGGTAAGTCGACCCTCATCAACGACATTCTGCACAGGAAGCTCTCTCAAAGGCTGCACAGGGCATACGCGAAGCCGGGAGATCACGACGACGTGCTTGGAATTGAACATATCGACAAGGTGATTACGATAGACCAATCGCCGATTGGAAGGACTCCGCGGTCCAACCCTGCAACATACACGGGGGTATTTGATCACATACGAGCGCTGTTCTCGCAGGTTCCCGAAGCAAAGGTGCGAGGGTATATGCCTGGACGGTTCAGCTTCAACGTAAAGGGCGGCAGGTGTGAGGCGTGCAGAGGCGACGGAATCATAAAGATCGAGATGCACTTCCTCCCCGATGTGTACGTTCCCTGTGAGGTGTGTGAGGGGCGACGGTATAACCGGGAGACGCTCGAGATCAGATACAAAGGCAAGAACATCGCTGATGTGCTCAACATGACCGTTGAGGAGGCGCTAGGCTTCTTTGAGAACATTCCGGCCATTAAAAACAAACTGCAAACGCTGTATGATGTCGGGCTGGGCTACATAAAGCTCGGGCAGCCCGCAACTACGCTCTCAGGAGGAGAGGCGCAGCGTGTGAAACTATCGACCGAGCTGAGCAGGCGGAGCACGGGAAGGACCTTTTACATCCTCGACGAGCCCACGACAGGATTACATTTTGACGATATAAAGAAGCTGCTCGCAGTGCTCAGCAGGCTCACAGATGCGGGCAACTCGGTGCTCGTTATCGAGCACAACCTTGATGTCATAAAGACCGCTGACTACATCATCGACCTCGGTCCGGAAGGTGGCGACCAGGGAGGCTATGTGGTCGCGGAGGGCACGCCAGAAGAAGTGGCAGCATCAGGCACGTATACCGGAGAATTCCTTCAAAGAGTGTTAAACGGATGTCACAGCTAGAGCTGAACAAAAAGCTAGCGAACTTGCCGGACAGTCCCGGCGTCTACCTCATGCGGGACGCGTCATCGAAGATCCTCTACGTTGGCAAGGCGGTATCGATCAAGAACCGGGTGCGGTCGTATTTCACTAATGCGCACCGTGCTCCGAGGACCGCTTCTATGGTCTCGCACGTCGCTGATGTAGAGTTCATCATAACGAACACCGAAAAGGAAGCGCTTATTCTTGAGTCCAATTTAATTAAACTTCACAGCCCCAAGTACAACGTAAAGTTCACCGACAATAGCAGCTATCCGTATATCCGCATAACGCGTGAAACGTTCCCGAGCATTTTGGTTACGAGGGCTGTACGGAAAGATGGAGCAAAATACTTTGGCCCGTATACAGACGCACACGCTGCGCGGAAGAGCGTCAAGGCGCTGAGAAGAATATTTCCAATGCGAAGCTGCGGGAGGAGGATGCCAAAGCTCATTAGGCCGTGTCTCAACTATCAGCTTAAGCTGTGCTCAGGCCCGTGTTCAGGACGCATCGATCCTACCACATACGCGGGGCTCGTAACAGGTATCACTAAGTTTCTTGAAGGACGTCAAGATGATCTCATTAAAAGTCTCACGGAGCAGATGAATGCAGCAGCATCTCGAATGGAGTTCGAAGTCGCGGCAAAGATACGGGATAAGATATCGGCGTTACAGCGCATCGCAGAACAGCAGTACGTGGAGCCACGTACCGGGGACGAAGATGTAATCGCCGTCGCAATTGAAGACTTTATGGCATGCGTGCTCATGCTGATGGTACGGGATGGCAAGATCACAGGGCAGCGCACCTTCCCCATACGCGGGGCGAGAGATGCCGATATAGCTGAGGTGCTGACTGCGTTTGTTAAGCAACGCTACTTCCACATGGAGCGGGCATTCATACCATCTGAAATTATTTTGCCACGCGATATTGATGAGGCCGCAGGCATCGAAGCGCTGCTTACCGAATTGAAGGGCAGTTCAGTAAAAGTACACGTCCCGAGGAGGGGGACAAAATTGCGGCTTGTTAAACTGGCGCACAGGAACGCGGAAGCGGCGCTCACAACGCCACTGGCCATTGATGCACTGTACGTCCTTCAGGAAGCTCTTCGACTTTCTGAATTGCCCTCTCGGATCGAGGCGTTTGACGTCTCAAATCTCGGCGGCGCTAACGCGATGGGTGCTATGGCGGTATTCGTCGACGGCATCCCTCAGCCGAGCGAGTATCGACGCTATACCATCAAAACGGTGAATGCCATCGATGATTATGCAATGCTGAGCGAGGTCGTGGGACGGCGTTATCTGAAGAGCGAATCCCTCCCGGATCTCGTGCTCATTGACGGGGGGAAGGGACACATAAGCGCGGTGCGCACGGTCTTGAATAGCGTGGGAATTGACATCCCGATAATTGGCCTCGCAAAGCGCGACGAACTAGTGTACGTACCCGGCAAGTCCGAACCAGTGGACATTCCGCAAACGGGGTTGAACTTGCTGATGCACATTCGAGATGAAGCCCACAATGCAGCGCTAAAACGACACAGGATGCTTCGATCGACCAAGTTGCTCGAAAGCGATTTGGATAAAATCCCTGGCGTCGGCAAGAAGCGGAAGGTGGAACTTTTAAAGCGATTCGGTTCGCTTGAAAAAATTAAGACGGCGACCGTTGAAGAAATTCAGTCAGTCCCCATGATAGATAAAAAAATCGCACTTAACATTTACCATTACTTAAACAGCTGAAATATCTCACCCACACACGTTCACGTCGCGAGGAAGAGTAATGGTGGAAAATGTTGATATGGCTAATTTTGTAAATTATAGCCAATTCACCGGTTGAACTAAAGAACAATTACCGAAACGTTTTTATATCAATATTAGCAGTTAGGGGTTTATGAATGAGGCCACTTGCGATCATGAGCTTGCCAATGTAATGTTCTACAGAAAAGATGAAAAGGGACCGTACATTGAAGAGGGATATTTCTGCTGTAAATGTTCGGGTGAGTTCCCAAACGGTGGAAAGATGATAAGATTGCGTGAATGATGAATAAGAAGCAATTGAAGCAGCATACCACGACGATTGTTCCTATAAACCCTCCGCAAAAGATGTGAACAACGTATGGGATACTCTGTCATAATGGAGAGGTCATTTCATTAATACTCTATCCCTTGACACCAAGCATCCAGACATAACAGCTCGTTACTGCCGCCGTACTCTCAGCCGCTAATTTTTACGCACTGCGGCCGCAACGTGCGACCTTCATATTTATGCCAGTAGCTCCAGTGGAGCAGGTCACGATGGTTTGATACAGCGATCATATCACGTCATGCGGTCTCTAATACACTTTTCTCGCGTTTCAACTGGTTTCATCTCTGGGGACTTTTGTCGGGCGCCAGTCACTGAACCTTCCAAAACGATATAACCAGGGCTTTGGGGTAAAGGAAGAGTACACCCCAAAATGTTATATCAAGTGAACAAAAGTGTGCACAAGGACATGTATAACATGTATACGAAATCTGCAGCAGTAAGGCTTCTATCTTGTTCATTTTGTGTCTCCTCTTGATACCGACGGTACTGGCGCATGTCCCAAGCTTCCCAGGAGATAATGATCGTATCGACAATGCCACGTACATTCAAGATCCGACCAAATCATGGGCCATATACGCTCAACTCCATGAAGAGGGCGAGGCACAATACTATCGCTTCGACATTGCCGAGGGTCAAAAGATCTCTATAGCATTGAATACCCCTACTGATCCTTCGAGCAAGGGGTTTCTGCCTAGCTTCATACTCATGGGCCCCAGTGTTACCACACACGGACAGCTCCCGAGCTATGTGCAGGTGCCTGAAGGGGCGGGTGTTTTGGTTGAAGAGGGAAAACAGCCTACACAGGCAGCGTACGAGGCGTTTGCTCCCAGCAGCTTCAACGAACTCGCCGAATTGCAGCTTAACGCCCCCACATCCGGCACGTACTAT
>CAZKZX010000070.1:0-7705 GCA_964557335.1 uncultured Methanomicrobia archaeon
GGGAGGGAAATGGTACATCTTCTTCACCGCGACTGACGGGATACTCTCCGACCAGGAGAGGGTCCTGATAAGGGTAACGTAGGCAGTGTTCCGGCCATGTCGGAACAGCAGCTGATCCCCGGGGCAGGCGGGAAAGTATCCCTGGTGGGACCCATGCCACCGGGATGCCCTTCCGCTGCCGGGACCGGATCTCCCGTCTCACCAGGAATTGGTGCAGGGGGTGCCTGATGTTCTTCTTCTGCCATGTCTTTTCAGGGATGATCCTCGGGATCTCCGTATCCGGGCCCCCCCGCATCCGCACGGCGGTCTGGGTTGCAGTCCTCGGGTCCTTTCTCCCCGACCTCGTGGACAAGCCTCTCGCCCACTTCGTCTTTCCCGGTCCCGTCAACCTCGGGCAGATCCTTGGCCATATCCTGCTCGGGTGCCTGATCATCCTGGCGGTTGCTGTCGTATTGTACCGCCGGTACCATGACCGCCTTGTGTTCCTCCTCCCTGCCGCTGTCCTCCTCCACCAGGTCATGGACCTGGCATGGCTGGATCCCGCGACCTGGCTCTATCCTGTTCTCGGGCCGCTCACCCCCTGCAACTGCGCGGAAGGGAATTACGTTGCCACAGAGTCCCTGGCCGAGGTCTCGTCCCTCTCCGAGTGGATCTTTCTCTTCGTCATCATCCTGCTGGCCGCCCTCCTCTTCCATGAACAGGTTGCACGGTGGACCGGCCATGATCCCGCCCCTGCAGCCAGGCGCCTCCTCCCCGCGGCCATCGTCCTGCTGGTCCTCATGGGGCTCGCGGCTGCCGTATCCGGAACGCTGGATATACCGACCATCCTGCTGGGGTGGAACGAATACCCTGCCGGGTATCTCATGCTCGCAGCCGTGTACCTCATCGGGGCGGTGATGCTCGACGAGAACAGGGTCCGGCTCCTCACCCGGGTCTAATGCCCGGGAGCATGGCCGGCCGGCTGCGATATCCTGGCAACCTTTCACACAGGGACCCTTTTACCCTGCTGGTATGCCCTGGGGCGGGATCGCATCTGCGAAAAGAATCCAGGGCACTGCAGAACCGATACCCTATCGATAGCGTTAAACTCGCGAAGGGCAAGGTATTTTTCTTGGGCTGATTCCCCATGGTCCGTCCAGGGAGTTCCCATGAAGGATGATCTGAGACAGCTCCTCGAGGCCAATCCGCAGCTGTGGGATCTCTACACCCGGAGGGAGGAATACCAGACCCCCCACCTTGACCGGCATGGACGCTTCCCCTATGCAGCGAGCCGGTGGAGGGAGATAGAGCGCCCCGTGGTCTCCGAGTTCCTGGTGGAGCATGGCTACACGGTGGAGTATCCCGACGGCAGGGATTTCGCCCTCTGCCTCACCCACGATGTGGATGAGGTCCGCCCTCCCCTGTCCCAGAGGTTCCAGAGCCTCCTCTCCCTCGTCACCCGTCTCCCCTCCGTCCCATGGCGGGGGGGGAAGGACTCCTCTCTCCCCTGGTTCCCCCGCGACTACCGCAGCTTCGGGAAGATCATGGATTTGGAGGAGGAATACGGGGGGACCTCCTCTTTCTACTTCATGGCCACCGATCGGGATGTCAGCAGGTTCCGCTACCATATCGAGGATCTGGAGGCTGAGGCGGGTGAGACCCGGGACCGGGGATGGGAGGTGGGAATCCATGGCGGCTATTACAGCTGCGGGGATGCGCAGGCCATACGCGCCGAGAAAGCCCGGCTCGAGGCGGTGCTGCACAGGGGCGTCCGCGGATACCGGAACCACTACCTCCGGATCCGGGTCCCGGAGACATGGGCACTCCTGGAAGAGGCCGGTTTTCTGTACGATACCACCCTCGGCTACCCCGAGGCCCCGGGGTTCCGGAACGGCATGTGCCATCCCTTCCGGCCTTTCGATCTCCGGACCGGGAAGGAGATGGGGATCCTGGAGATCCCCCTTTGCATGATGGACCAGAGCCAGGCACTTTCCCGGCCCCCTGATGTATGGGAGTGCCTGGCCACCATGATGGACCGGGCAGCGGCGTGCCATGGGGTGGTGACCGTGCTCTTCCATACCCCCATCTTCATGAGCTCGGCCCACCGTACCTTCCTGCGGATCTACGAGAAGCTCCTGGCCTATGCCCGGGACCGGAACTGCTGGATCGCGTCTGCGGGTGAGATCGCCGACTGGTGGGTGACGCATGGCTACTGAGTTCATCGCCGAACGTGAAGTGTGGGACCTCTTCGTGAAGCAGAGCCCCTATGGTACCCTCTTCCACCGATGGGATTTTTTGAAGACGGTGGAACGTCACAGCGGGTTCCGTCTCCTCCCCCTGGCCTTGAAGAAGGGGGAAGCCATCCTCTGGCTTGTCCCCCTCTTCCTCTCACGGAAATTCGGGGTGAAGGTTCTTGTCTCCACGCCCCCGAAATCTGCGGTCCCGTACCTCGGCCCGGTACCCTCGCCGAACTTCGATGGCCTGCGGCAGTACCGGAAGGAGAGTCACCTCTCGCTGCTCTCGGAGGAGATCGGCGGGCTGGTACGCGAACACCGTCCCGATTTCACCCTCTTCTCCACAGGCCCAGGTTTCACCGATATCCGCCCCTTCCTCTGGGACGGATATGACGCCAGGGTCAACTATACCTACGTCCTGGATCTCTCGGGAAGCCTGGACGATATCTGGAAGTCCCTCACCACCAAAAAAAGGGTGGGCATCACCCACGCACAGAATATGGGGTATATCGTCCAGCCATCCACGGATCTCCGGCCGATCTATGACATGGCAACCCGCCGGTATGCCGAGCAGGGCAGGACCATCCCGCTCATCAGCCACGAGTACCTTACCGACCTGCAGCGCACGTTTCCGGAGGAACTGCAGGTCCGCCACCTCCTGCTCAACGGGACGGTCGAGGGCGGGATGGTGGTGGTGAGGGATCGCCGTGTCCGCGCATGGCTGGGGACGACGAGGACCGCAGACCACGGGAACGAACTCCTGTACTGGTCCGTTATTGTTGGGGCAAAGGCGGCAGGTGCACCCCTCTTCGAACTCGTGGGTGCCAATACCCGGCATATCAACCGGTTCAAGAGCGGGTTCAACCCGGGACTGGAGGCCTTCTTCACCCTCACCCGCAGAAATACCCTCGGAAGGATTGCCGAAGGGCTGGTCCGGCTGGTCCGGCCATGAGTGCAGGTACCCAAGGGCTGAGTCCCCGTGCAGGGGGGAGCCGGGGTGGAGGGGTGGTACCTCAGGGAGAGGAGGCAGATCTCAGCCGGCGGAACCTCCTCGTCATCGCGAACGTGTACCTCATGGGCCTCAAGGATCTCACCGATACCCTCTCCCTCTCCTTCCACGAGGCCCATGTCCTCGTCCGGTACAATCCCCTGATGGAGCTGACACGGTTCCTTCCCGCGGGATCATTCTCCCGGTACCGGAGGGACGGCCTCATCGATCCTGCGGGTTCCCCGGCCAACCTCCGCCTCTACCCCTGCCCTGTCTGGTACCTCCCCCTGGACCGGATGATGAGAGGCCTGGGCCGGCGGCAGTGTGCCAGGGCCGCGCAGCTGATCGCTGACCATCGCCTCACGTTTGACCTGATCCATGCCCATTTCACCTGGCCTATGGGATATACCGGCGTCTGCCTCGCAGAGAAGCACGGGATCCCCTGCGTCGTATCAGCCCACGGATTTGACATCTATGAACTTCCCTTCAGGGACCGGGACTGGGGGGAACGGGTGCGTTCCGTCCTGGACCGGTGCAGCTGGATCCTGACGGACAGCCGGAGGAACCTGGGGTGCATCGAACGGCTGGGGGTGAAGACCCCTGCCACGGTCATGCCCAACGGCTTCTCGCAGAAGAAGTTCTTCCCCAGGGAGACGGGTGAGGCGCGTGCCGCCCTCAACCTCCCTCCCGACAAAAAGATCCTCCTCACCGTCGGTAACCTCCTGCCCGTCAAAGGCCATGTCCACCTCATCGATGCCATGGAGCAGATTGCCGGGGATCGGCCGGACGTCCTCTCCCTCATCATCGGCCAGGGGCCCCTGAAAAGGTCCCTGGCACGGGCCATCCGGTCCCGGGGCCTGGAAGAGAGGATCCGGCTCCTGGAGGTGGGATCCCATGGGCAGATTCCCCTCTGGATGAACGCCTGCGATCTCTTCGTGCTCCCCAGCCTGGACGAGGGCAACCCCGTCGTGCTGTTTGAAGCCCTGGGCTGCGGGAAACCCTTCATCGGGAGCGATGTCGGCGGCATCCCCGACGTGATCACCTCCCCGGACCATGGTCTCCTGGCCCCGCCGGGCGACCCCGCTCTTCTCGCTGCCCGGATCCTGGAGGGGCTCGACCGCCGCTGGGACCGGGAGGCCATTACCTGGTATGCCCGGAACTACACCTGGGACGCCATCGCCGCACGGATCTCCGCGATCTACCGGCAGCTGCTGGCATGAGGGGGCACAGGAACCGGGAACCGCGCTCTCAGGGAACCCCTTGCCCTGTGCCTTTCCCGGCTGCTCCCGGCGCATGGCCCGTGCCGCGGGAATCCCCTTCCGATATCCCGGGACGGTACCTCGGTGCCACCGTGTCTTTTCCAGGATCATAGGCAGATCCTGATGAACCGTTCCACTGTTCCCCTGATGACGGGGAGAACGGGCGGGTTCCCGTCGGCCGGTCCGAACACCAATCTTCTGCTTCCCTGCCCGGATACTCCCTTGATCTCCGGCCGCCTCTTTCGGGTATGCCCGTCCCGGCATTCACCTCCGGTTCCTGCCCGCGATCCGACTGGGAACCTATATGGAGGTTGGCATCTCCACTACTCCCTGTGGCTGCCCCCGTTCCCGAGCCCCGTCAGGAATTCAACCTCTTCCAGGTGAATGACTGGCCCTTTTCCACCCTCTGTACCGCGGTGGTCATTCTCATGGTCCTGGCAGTGGCAGCCGTCTTCAGCCCCCTGGAGGAGTTCCCCTTTGCCCCTGTCCGTGCCCTGATCCTCGCCATCTATCTCACCCTCGTGCCCGGCTACCTTCTCCTGCGCACCCTCCGGATCCACCGTATCACCGGCATCGAGAGCCTGGTCTTCGCCGTTGCATTCAGCCTGGCCGCGGTCATGTTCACCGGGTTAGCCATGAACTTCCTCCTGCCCATGGCAGGTGTCCCCCGCCCCATCTCGGAGGTTCCCCTGATCCTCACGCTGACCCTGGAAGTCATCGGCCTCTTGATATTCGCGTATGCGCGGGACGGGGAATATTCCACACGGATCCAGATCGGCCTCCCGCAGGGCTCCACCCTGCCCGCCCTGTTCCTCGTCCTCCTCCCGCTCCTTTCCGTTGCCGGTACCTATCTCGCCAATCTGGAGATGAACAATACCCTCCTCCTCGTCCTCATCCTCCTCATCGGGGCGGTGATCCTCCTCGCCGCCTTTGAACGGTTCATTCCCGTGGATCTCTATCCCTTGGCCATCTGGGCCATCGCCATCGCCCTCCTCTTCCATACCTCCCTCATCTCCTCCCACCTCACCGGCTGGGATATTCATGGTGAGTACCATTTTGCCAACCTGGTCAGGCTGGCCGGGTCCTGGAACCCGCTGCTCAGGGGGAACCCCAATGCCATGCTCTCCATCTCCATGCTCTCACCCATCTACGCCATCCTGATGGGGACGGACATCACCTGGGTCTTCAAGCTGGTGGTCCCCTTCATCTTCTCCCTGGTCCCGGTGGCGCTCTTCGAGGTGTACTTCCGGCAGCTGGACCAGGATATCCCGGGCCGGATCACCTCCCTGGAGCAGGGGTACGCCATCTGGCGCGAACGGACCCGCAGGAACCGGAAGATTGCGTTCCTCTCCGTGATCCTCTTCATGTCCATGGCCACCTACTTCACCGAGATGCTCTCCCTGGTGCGCCAGGAGCTGGCCGAGTTCTTCCTGGCGGCATTCCTGCTCCTCCTGGTCACAGCCCGCGTGGACAGGGACATAAAGGAGGTGATAGGCCTGGGACTGATCATCTCCATGATCACCTCCCACTACAGCCTGGCCTTCATCTACACCATCATCCTTCCCCTGACCCTGGCCATCTGCTGGTTCATCGAGTGGCGGGAGGGGGCCCGGTCCGAGGGCAGCATCATCACCGTCCTCTTCGTCGAGGTCTTTTTGGTCCTCAACCTCCTCTGGCATTTCCTGGTCGAGGGTTCGACCGTCTTTGCGGATGTGGGACAGCGCATGGGGGATATCATCGGCAGGTTCACCGAACTCCTCTTCCAGTTTTCCGAGAGTCCCCAGATGAGGATCCTGGCGCAGGGGATCTTCACCCCCTTCCACGCGGTTTCCAAGTACATGAACATGCTCGCACTCCTGCTGATATTTATTGGGATCGCTTTCCTGGTGTTCCAGATCGTCCTCCCCAGATTGCGGGGAGAACTGCCCTTCACCGCCGAGTTCCGCGCCTTCTCCCTCGCCAGCTTCCTCATTTTCTTCTCGTCGTTCATCATCCCCAACATCTACATGATCAATGTCTCCCGTGTCTACCATATCGTCCTCTTCTTCCTGGCACCCTACTGCATCATCGGCGGGTTCCTGGTCATCCGCTTCCTCACCCGCTGGAAACGCATCCGGAGGTTCGGCGACCAGGAGATCTGGATACGCATATTTGCCGTGTTCTTCACCGTCATGATCCTCTTCGGATCCGGGCTCGTTTATGAGGTGGCCGACGAGTTCCCTGCGTCCATCTCCCTCTCCCGGAAGACCATGATCGCGGGCGGGAACCTGACCACCATCATCAGCCTGTACTCCAACTGGATCCCCGAGACCGATATTGCCGCCGTGCAGTGGGCGTCGGCCCGCCGGAATTCCAGCTTCCGGGTGTATGCCGATGGTGCCACCACCTCCCTGCCCATGTACAGCTACGGGATGAATATCGAGAATTCCTATCTCATGAACGACTCGAGGCCGGAGTATGGATCCTACATCTTCCTCTCGGAACTCAACACCCGGTTCGGGGTGATGACGCGTCCGGACAACTATGTCAGGGATCCCTGGCCGACCTCGGCCCTGGATCCGATCCTTGTGGACAGGGGCCGGATCTACTCCAATGGCGCCGCCGAGATCTGGCGGTGATGGCCGCCATTCACCGGAAGAACGGCACCCTCAGCTCCCTGAGGATTCTCCGCTCGTCGCTGCCGATGGCTCCCAGGAGGATGAGGACAGACACGTACACGCCGAGTCCGACCGGGATGAGTACGGCCATCTCCAGGAGATCCGGGAAGGGAGAGACGAGGAGGCGGAGGAGAAGGACCGCTGCCGCCATCATGCCACCGGCCGCCAGGGGACGGAGGAGCACCATTTTTCCCGGGAGGGGGAGCCCGGCCTTCTTCACGTGGAACAGGTAGAGGAGGAGGAGCACCGTCTCCGTCACCACGGTGACAAAGGCAGCCCCGGAGAAGCTGAAGACGGGGATCAGGAGCAGGTTCAGGCTGACATTGGTAACGAGGGCTGCGACAAGACTCATCACCATGGGGTAGGGGCGATCCACTGCTCCCAGGGTCACTCCGCCGATATTGGTCAGGAAGAGGAACGGAAGGACACACATCAGGATCCGGACGGCAGGGATAGATCCCGCGTACTGGGGCCCGAAGATGGCAAGGACTGCCAGGTCTGCGATGAGGATCATGCCGAAGGAGAAGGGAATGGCCAGGAGCAGCAGGTACTCCACGGATTTCTGGAAGAGCTGCCGGAGCCTTTCCC
>CAZKZX010000071.1:0-7646 GCA_964557335.1 uncultured Methanomicrobia archaeon
AGTTTCTACCCTCATCAGTAAGCTCATACACGAAGTCTATTTGTTCTTGAATATCGGCAAATCCGGCCTCTTTTAGGACGTATGCCGACTGTAAGACGGTTTCAACTTTGAGCCCTGTTACTTTTGCAACTACTTCAGGAACCGCCTTTTTATGTTGCTTAAGTGCTTTTAAAATCAGCCAATCATTTCTTGAAAGAGTTACCATAAATAACGTGCCTAGAGTATGTCTTCTATTGATATTTCACTTACTAATTCATCCACCATTTACAATTTGTTGTTGATATTTAGCATTAACTGTCTATTATACAGCACCATCGGTTTATTGAGAAGTATAAATATGGGCATGTTGACAAAAACGCGTTGTGGACCGGAATGACGTTCGTTTTATTAATCTATGAATGTTTTAAAAAATCGCTTTTATTCCTTAGCGAGATGAATCGCTTCCGCCCCGTGTTATATCGCATCAGTAGTTCCCATTTAACGGTGAAGGATTCATTTCAGTTGATTTCATTACTTCACTTGTGAGGTTTTTGTTTTCACTTGGTACTACTAATTTCTTCATACCATCATAGATGCCTTCGCTCTTAATGCACGTTCTATTTCGGAAATGCACTATTTATGCCTCTCAGTGCCTTTTCGTGTAACCCATTTTTTGCTATCTCATGAGCGTTGACTCTTTCTATCACGTTAACGTTAGCCAATTAGTACACTTTACGAATGAACGCATCGATCTCTTCTATTTTGCGGGATCGCCAAGATATCAAAACGTTCAATGAAAAACTGTATAGACTGATAGACTCAACTCCTCACACGGGTAAAAAAATAAGTATCTTGAAGCTTACTTTAAAGCAACTAAAACGTTAGTTGAGGAGGAGGAACACATTATGATGGAAGTGGAAAGAGGAATCCCGTTAATTGGTGATAAATTTCCAGAGATGGAAGTTCAGACGACTCACGGAATGATGAAACTACCTGTTAATTTTTCAGGCAAGTGGTTTGTCCTATTTAGTCATCCTGCCGATTTCACGCCGGTATGTACAACAGAATTTTTTGCTTTTACAAAACGATACGAGGAGTTTAAAAAGCTCAACTGCGAATTGATAGGACTCTCGGTTGATCAAGTCTTCTCCCACATGAAATGGACGGAATGGATTAACGACAAACTAGGCGTTGAAGTTCCTTTCCCGATAATTGCGGACACAGGCAAGGTTGCAGCGATGCTTGGAATGATCCACCCTGGAAAAGGGTCGAATACGGTTCGAGCGGTATTTGTCGTCGATGATAAGGGAATAATCAGACTCATGATCTACTATCCGCAAGAGGTCGGGAGGAATATGGACGAAATATTGAGGGCAGTAAAAGCGTTACAAGTTTCAGACATCAATAACGTCGCAATGCCCGCAAATTGGCCGAACAACGAGTTGATAGGAGACGATGTGATAATACCGCCGCCACGCGATGAGAAGACAGCAAAAGAACGGGCTAAGATGGCCGAATGCTACGACTGGTGGTTCTGTCATAAGAAACTAGCGTAAATACTAGGATTGCGGCACTTGACTTGATGGCCGCAATAGAGGTACCAATTCATTAACATGAGTCTTTTTGATTTTGGCTGCTCAAATTGATTCTTACTTTAACAACAGAGGTGCTAAAAACTTTTTAACGTGCCTTTACAAGATGAAACAGCTATCGTCATTTCTCGATAGTCAGTCGCGAACTATGAAATCCTCGATACGATCTTTTGCTCTCTCACGTTCCGCCTGATGGTGTTCGAGGAACGTCACCACCTTCTCCGCGAGTTTTTGCTTGCATAGGCCACACATTCGCTCCCCCCTCAGACACTCTTCTCTGAGTTCACGCGCGCGAGTATCGTCTTTTTCAAAGAGGTAGAACGAGTACTGGTACACCGCACAGATATCTGGGGCCCCACCAAGACGCTGTTGCTCCTGCACTGTTGTCCTCCCCCCAGTAAACGCATTGGCTATCTTTTCCTTCACCTCTTTCGGGGTATCCGTTGTGAAGATGCTTGTTTCAGGTATGGAGGCTGACATCTTATCGAGGCCGAGTAAACTCGGGAAAAATCTGCTGTGGATAAGAGCTGGTTTATAGTAGCCAATTTTTGCTGCTACATCCCTTGTAACCCTGAAATGCGGATCTTGATCAATGGCGCAAGGAATGAGAATAGGGACTCTTCTTCCCTCAATAATCGACGGAAGAAATACCGGGGCTGACTGCATGCTTGTGAAGAAGACCATCCCTATGTTGGTGCTGTTGTTGAATCCAAAGACCGCGCGCGCAGCTTAGCACGTCACCCGCTTTGCTACCTCGAGGGCGAGGGGGTAAAGTGTCTTTGCGTATTCAGTGTTGAGGAATATCGTCGTCTTCTTTGGATCAACGCCTAGCGCAATCACATCTAAAGCATTGTCATACGAGAAGTACCTCGTCTCATTCAGACTTAGTGCATCCTTTTGCAGGAACTTTTCATCATCTGTCATCTGGAAGTAGAGGTTTACATCGAATACATCCTGCAGGTATCTCGTGAAAATCCAAGGCATCAGGTGGCCGAGGTGCGTGTGTCCGGACGGGCCTCTCCCCGTGTATAACGCGAACTTCTCACCCGCTTCATATTTGTCCAGAAGCCAGTTTAGATCTCTATGTGAAAAGAAGACAGAACGGCGCAGCATTGGGTGAATCGACCCTGTGAGTCGCTCAAACCTCTTTAGTAGCTGCCCGTTAATAGGTTCGGTCCCGAAAAGGGTCATCAGCTTGTTATAGTCTACGTGACCCTCTACTTCCCAGGGCGTTACTATAAATTCTTCCTCGGTCATCTTTTTTTATCCGTCTGTTTAGTCTGTTACTCTAAGAATCGCCTGCTGTTAAAATAAACTACAGATCTGCTATAACAGTGCTCTCGCATATTTTATGAGATGCGACGTTACGTTAACGATAAGGTGCCGTTATCTTATTTCGGTTTTTCCTTCCGTCGATATATTCGAGCATTAAGGTTTAGCCCTCCCGATATCGACATATTGGAGTCCACTGTCTTGTGAATAAGCAAATATCATACGCTTTCTTACTCCGTGCGCAAGCCTTATGCCTCGAGAAAGTTCAGGGAGTTTAACGATGTAGCCCTCTGGTAGGGAATGGACGAGGTATTTTGAGTGCGGCATGCTCTTGATATCTCTGACCTCGGTATATACTCTAAAGTGGCCTCCAAACTTAAAGCCGGTCTTTACGACAAACCCCCTTTCCCTGAGATCTCCGTATACTTCAAGTTTTTCCATAAAATCGGGTTCTATTGACATCGCCCGTCGCGTAAATTGCTTCAAGCTGAATGTCTTGCCCGTCGCCCCATCATCTACTCGTAAACCCTTTGTGATGAGGTGTGCACATTCAACAAGGGAAATTTGGAGTCTGTTGCTGTCTATGAGCTTTCCAAAAAAGCCATTTTCAAATAACGCCTTAGATGATCGCTCATCCCACAATATCACTCTGTCTTCGAGGAACGTGGCATCAGCAGTGGAGAGGTTTACGGCAAATGGCGGCATTGTCCCTTGCATAGACACAGATTTCACTTCGTAATACGTCAGGTCGCTCTCCTCGTCAACAATCGCAAGCATCATCTTCTTTCTGAGGTTTTGTGCGATTTTTGCCTTATCAAGTATGTCAATAAACGGGACTGGAATCCTTTCGGACATGACATAGACGTACGTAGACGCCGGAGTTTCGCCTGGTCTTCCTCCACGCGGATACACTCTAAAGTCTGTTATGCTCGGCTGTACATAGTAACCGCGCTCTCGAATATCTCTATATACGAGGTATTTTAACTCAAAGTACGGTTGAATGACGGAGGAGCGTATGAAAAACTCCTTAAAGGTGACCCCTATGTCTAACTTTTCGCGCTCAACTAAGAATGCAGCCTCGACGAGTGAGAGTTCGAGCGTTTCACCCCGCAGCCGACCATAGTACCCGTAGTTGTAGAGCTCTTCAATCGCTCCTTTTTGAAGCACTACCTTATCGTCTTTTAACTGGGCGTCCATCTTTCACACGTCTTTTCCTTCACCACATAACTATGGAACGGATATTACTTTTTTCCTGTAATGCATAGCTTAAAATACTCTTCTCTAAGATAGGTGTTTGTGTGTAGCTAGGTAAAAAGGCCATGGTCTCCCTCACAGATGCGATCGATGCACGTTTTTTAAAGCTCTTTCCATATGAGCACTTTAATCGAATGCAATCAGAGGTACTCCCGAGCCTCCTCCAGTCGGATGACCACATTGTTGTAGCCGCGCCAACAGCTTCTGGCAAGACCGTCCTCGCTGAGCTTGCCATGGTCCGAGAGCTCGTGAAGCCAAAGCAGATGAGAGGCAAGATACTCTATCTGGCTCCGCTCAGAGCCCTCACCAACGAGAAAGAAGCAGAGTGGCAGTCGCTGTTTCATCCGCTTGGATTTAAAGTGTACGTTGTCTCCGGTGAGCGGGAACTTGAACCGCCGAAGGTAAAAAGCGCCGACATCATCATTTCGACTCCTGAAAAGTGGGATTCGGCGAGTAGGAAGTACAGCACAACACACCCATTTGTCCGTGCAGTTTCGGTCATCGTCATTGATGAGGTGCATTTGCTTGACTCTGATGAGAGAGGTGGCGTCCTTGAGGCGCTTATTACGAGGATGAAGCGCATTACGAACGGTGATGTGCGGATCATCGCGCTCAGCGCCACGATGCCGAACGTGGACGAGGTTGCCGCTTGGATCGGCGCTAAACGAGAGTTTACCTATCTCTTTGATGAGTCGTACCGGCCGGTCCCTCTCGAGGCGAAAGTCCGCTGGTATTCACCCGGCACGAACAAGTTTATGGATAAGTACGTGCGCCTCTATCGGGCTATTGACCTCATTGAACCTCATTTGGCGCGCGGGCAAGGACTCATTTTTGTGGCAACGCGGTCTGATACCGCCCAGGCAGCGGTAAAAGCGATCGAGGTCTTTAGAGAGAAAAGAATGGACCTTTCGACGCCTGAATCGCTCGAACTTTCAGGTAAGATACGGAACAAGTTGCTGAGTGAGGTTGTAAGGAGCGGGGTTGGCTTTCACCACGCAGGGCTCCACAAGGAGGATCGGGATCTTATTGAGGGAGGATTTCGAGCGGGGCACATCAAGGTGCTCGTCTCAACGTCGACGCTCGCCTGGGGGGTGAATCTGCCCGCCAGAGTCGTTGTCATACGGGATATCTCGAACGACGCAGTAGGAGAGGACCTCAGCTCACTTGACATTCTTCAGATGCTCGGGAGGGCTGGGAGGCCCCAGTATGACGACAAAGGATTCGGCTGGATCATCGCGCCGAGGGATCGGGCATCGTACTACCTTGAGTTATTGAAGGCGGGCAAGCTCATCCAGTCGCAACTGGACAAATCACTTGACGAGCATCTTAACGCAGAAATCAGTATGGGGACTATACAAAGTCGCGACGATGCGTTCACGTGGTTGGGTGGCACCTTTTATGCCGTCCAGCATCACGATGCCGGAAATGTGCTTGAAGAGAGCCTTCACGTGCTCGTCGACAATGGGTTCGTGATGGAATCCGATACAGGGCTCCGCCCGACTGAATTGGGAAACCTCACATCAAGGTATTATCTCCGTCTGAGTAGCGCCTTACGTTTTAGGGAGTTGCGGAAAGCTCCGTCTGATGAGGAACTCCTTATGGCGGTGTCGTCAGCCGAAGAGTTTTCTGATGTGGTACTACGGAGGAACGAAGCATCAGCGGTAAAACGAGCGCTTACAGGGCATAAAGGAGCAAAATCAAAGGTGCTCGCCATCTTGCTTGCATATATGGAAAAGGGGGAGGTTCCAGAAGAACTTCGAAGCGATGCATGGATCATAAAGCAGAATGCTATGCGCCTGTTCTCTGCGCTCGAGGCGTTTCTGCGCGCATTTAATGCTCCTGAAAGTGTGCAGCGGGCAAAAGTACTCGCGTTGCGGCTTGAGTACGGAGCGCCTGAGAACCTGTGCCCGCTATTGCAGCTCGAGGGTATCGGCATTAAGGTGGCGTCTACCCTCTTCGAGCGAGGCGTAAGAACGCCGTTTGATATAACTGCTGAGCATATCTCAAAGCTCATTTCGGGGGAGAAACTGGCCCGTGCTATCGTAAAAATTCCGTCGATAGCTGTGGAGTTAGAGCTGCCTGAATTGATAGGATACGGGGAGAGCCAGATGTGTTACGCCACTGTCAGCAATTCCGGCGGCTGGGGCAACGTGTGCGCAACCGTCTCGGCAAATGGATTACCAATGTTCCGTGACGCATTTTACCTGTCAACGCACTCATCGAAATCGGTTCCAATTGGGGTATTCGGCTCAAAAAATGAACAGGTGGATTACGAGGTGAGGATTGACCATTTGAGCTGCGTAGCGAATCCTGTGACAGCACGTAGGACTGTTTCGATCGTAAGATTGCCCTCTGACTTTAAGCCCCGTACACCGGTGGTGTCGAAACCAGTAATAGAGGCGTCGGATCTCTGTAAAGCCGCCGATGGATCCATCCCTGGACAACTAGAGAGCGCATTTCACGAGGTTGTTATTAAAGAGGTGAAACGTAGCATCGATGAGATAGTGAGTGGCGAGGTATTACAAGAGAAACACCTCGCGGTAGCTAGAGAAAGGGCTGGCAAAGAAACGGTGCCTAGTCCATCCTCACACGCATCGGTAGGTACGTGCAAAAAGTGCGGTGGAGGGCTTCACCATCATGGGACGGTAATCACGTGCGATTGTGGCGTCGAGTACAAGCTCTCCGATGGAGCTGAACTTACAGATGAAACGTGCAGTTGTGGCTTGCCGAAGTTCAAGCTGAAGCTTTACGACATCGGGGTGTGTATCGACAGAAAGTGCGAGAATATGGATGCGATCATAGCACAGAAGTTCGCATCGAGCGGTTACGCGTGTCCAAATTGCGGCAGCCCACTGACTGTCGTGCGAAGAAGGGGAATCATAGTCGGCTGTTCGAGATACTATGATGGCTGTAAAACCGCTTTTTTGCTACCCATCAATGCGAAAATCGAGAACGCGTGCGCGTGTGGGTTACCGAAGTTACGGCTTAAAACAAAAGTACGGTGCCTCAATACAAAATGTAGGGCGTAGCCCACTATTTTTTTGTGAAGTGTCATTTCAATAGTGAATCGCGAACTAGAAATCAGCAACCAAGGTGTAACGCTATGCAGTGTGAATGAACGTGGCAGAAGATTGCTGCGCGGCACGGCGGGGAGATCTGGGTGGAGTCCACGCTGGGAGAGGGGTCGACGTTTTACTTTACACTCCCGTTTCAAGTTGATAAATAGTGTAGTCAACGTGGTTATCTTGCTGAACCGAGCTACTACAGACAACAGATTTACTTATGTGGTCGATTGTTAATTGACTTGACTTCGCAACCATTATTTGGCAAACTTATGACAACTACACAAAAGTAAATTGATATGTGTACAGTTTTGGTCTTCAATGCGATGCTTCAACGCGACTCGCTTTAAAGGTCAATGTGATTCCAGGTTGTAAATGGTTGCCAACTTCTGAAAATGACATATCGTTAACCGTGACGTCCTTAAGTGTTATATTTTGTTTGGCGTTGGTGAAACGCTCTTTAAATAATCCTATAATATCGAACTTG
>CAZKZX010000072.1:0-7622 GCA_964557335.1 uncultured Methanomicrobia archaeon
CCCTCTTCGTCAACCTTTATCAGCTGTTTAGGGTGTATTATTAGTTCGAGACCGAGTACCTCGCTTAACCGAGCAGCAACGGCGTGGACTACCCCCGCTTTATGGCCATCGTCACCAGGCCAGAGTAAAACGCGCCCGTCGCTCGATCCAAATCTTTCAACTTGGATTACAGACTTACTGACCTTTGAAGAGACGATTTGGCCAAAAATTTCTCCAGTTAGATTTGTTTTTCCGCAGTTTGCTAAAACTAAAACATCCAACTCTGAAAGATAGTTCAAAGCAGCGCTTGTTTGCATCTTCTTTGACGTGTCGACAAAATCTTCAAGTAGCGAGTCTTTGGCAGCAACTCTGCCCATTGTGCCCCCAATAAGCGCATACAAGGATCCAATTTCACGTAAAACGCGTATCACGTCTATAATTCGCCCACTATCAATAATTTCAGGACCGTGAATTACCAATCCGATGTTAATAGGGTTGCCCTTCATACGAGTGTTTTCCTGCCGCCATAAACAAGCTGCCGCTTTTACGTAGTCTGTAAATAAATGTTAATTTTACAGTTGAAAATCTTAACGACATAGTTAAACCTTAAACCACATATGATACCAGTCAGAGTTAGCAGAACAACTTCCATTAAGTTGCCGCCTCCGTCAATAATAGAAGGCACTCTTGACGCTCACTTTGAAAAATCAAGGTCAAATCAAGGTCATAACACCTTTAGTTTCAAGTATATGCAAAAAAGTGTATATAAGCTTGAGGTCGATATGAATAGTGTGTGCGCATCGCAACAAATAGTGAAGACATACGTACTGTCACTGTTTCTCGATACACTTTATGTCTAAACGCTGCTTGAATATTTCTTCTCAATTGTTTTTAAGTTTGATGCGAGCAATACCTAATTCTTTAGCGTATGAATGACATAATTTGGGCACATAAAATGATTTTTGCGAGGTACGCGGAACTGGATGCTTAATTTTTCTTAGGTTACACTAAAATGAGTGTAGTAAAGGGTCTTATTCAACCGTTACGCTCTTGGCTAAATTACGCGGTTGATCAATGTCAGCACCTTTATTCTTCGCAACGTAGTACGCTAATAACTGGAGTACTACCGCTGAAAGTATTGTCGATAATATCTCCTCAACATCCGGTATTCTTAATACAAAATCAACGTATTTAGCGATTTCATTGTCTGAAACACTTGCAATTGCTATTACATATGCATTTCTCGCTTTTACTTCCTTAATGTTGCTGAGAATTTTACTATAGGTAGTGCCCTTTGGAGCTATTGCTATAATTGGTGTGCCTTCAGTAATTAAGGCGAGTGGACCATGTTTTAGCTCTCCAGCAGGAAATCCCTCAGCTTTTATATACGATATCTCCTTCATTTTAAGGGCGCCTTCGAGGGCAAGAGGATAGTTTACGCCTCGCCCAATGAAGTAACAGCTGTCAGCTTCACAGATCTTTGAAGAACACTTTTCAATGTCGCGTATATCGTCAAGAAGAGATTCCATTAGTACGGGTAAATATTTGAGCGAAGTAATCATATGTCGTGAGGTGTCAAAATCGATTGTGGTCGAACTAAAGTTTCTAATTCTTGCAAGATAGAGCCCGAGCATAAAGAGTGTCAATATTTGAGATGTGAAGGTCTTCGTAGCCGCAACGCCAATTTCAATGCCCGATCGCGTGAATACTATCTCATCTGCCTTACGCGTTATAGAACTTCCTGGAACGTTAGTTATCGCGAGCGTCTTGAACCCTTGGGACTTAGCTTCTTCTAAGGCTGCGAGTGTGTCTGCAGTTTCACCTGACTGACTAATGCAAATAGCAAGGGAGTTTTTACCGGACAGCGAGTTGTTATACCGAAATTCAGAGCTGTACTCCACCCGTACAGGGATCCGCAACATTTCTTCAAGTACATATTTTCCGACAAGCCCGGCGTGATATGATGTCCCGCAAGCAATAATTGTTATACTGTTGAGGTTGTGGACTTTCTTTTCGAGCGATTCAATCTCTCTGAAGTCCACGATGGCCTCGAGCTCTGAGAGCCTATCTTCCATCGTCTCTCTGACCGATCTCGGTTGCTCGTGTATTTCCTTTAGCATATAGTGATCATAACCCGCTCGTTCAGCGTCTTCGATATCCCAGTTTATTGTAATTTCTTTGTACGGCACTTTTGCCCCGCTGAGTGTCGAAATTTCGACATTATTACCCTTAAGCGTAACCACTTCTCCATCGTTGACGTAAACGACCCTATTGGTAAACTTTAGAATTGCAGGTACGTCACTGGCAATGAAATTCTCGTTATTTCCCAGCCCAACGATCATCGGGCTGTCCTTTCTGGCTGCTACAATTGTGTCAGGCTCATTGTCCGATATAACAGCAATTGCATAGGACCCCCTGACGTGCAAAAGCGACTCTTGTACGGCAGTTGTAAGATCGCCTTTGTAGTGCTCTTCAACAAGATGTGCAAAAACCTCGGTATCAGTTTCAGAGTTAAATATATGCCCATTTTTTATGAGCTCTTCTTTTAAGCTTTGAAAATTCTCTATTATGCCGTTATGAACTACCGCAAGATTGCCATTACAATCTGTATGAGGGTGCGCATTAGTAGAAGAGGGAGTGCCATGAGTTGCCCAGCGGGTATGCCCAATCCCAGTACAACAGTCAGCTCTTATATCTAGGATTGTTTCAAGTTCAGATATCTTACCTTTAGACTTCGTTACGTCAATTTCTCTGTTGTTCAGTGTTGCTATTCCCGCAGAATCGTAACCCCTGTATTCGAGCCTCTTCAATGACTCTATAAGTATTGGAATCACGCTTCTTTTTCCAACACACCCAACTATCCCACACATTTGATCGTCTCGTTTTCAACGTTCGTCAATTTCAGTAGGCTCTGTAGATAGGCGAACTTAATATCGTATAAAAGTTACGCTTTTTACATTGTTTTTATAGTTTGCAAAGTAAACAATTGGCGCTATAATAAGTAATGTGCTACCATAAAATAGCATTAGTCAGCTAATTCGACATTTTTTGACTTTAGATAATTTTTTATCCCAAAAATGACTAATTATCAAAAACATGAAGGTCTTACTTGTAGGCTCAGGGGGGCGGGAACACGCGATAGCGACGGCAATAAAGAGAAGTGAACCAGAACCACAACTCTATGCGGCTATGAAATATAAAAATCCCGGTATCGCTAAGCTGTGTGAAGATTACCTACTAGTCAATGAAACGGACACGCATAAGATAACAAGTTATGCTGACAAAGTTGACTTGGTGATAATTGGGCCTGAAGCGCCTCTTGCAGAGGGGATTGTCGATGCTCTTGAAGCGGCGGGAGTAAGGACGTTCGGACCCACAAAACATGCTGCCATGATAGAATCAGATAAAGGTTGGGCCCGTTCTTTTATGTCTGAACACGGTATTAAAGGCTGTCCGACATATGAACTTTTTACTGATTTATCGGAGGCAGACAAATTCATTAAAGACAACATTGACGCAAGGAATCTCGTTATAAAGCCCGTTGGATTGACCGGAGGTAAAGGAGTAATCATTATTGACAAATACAAAGAAGGCAGTGATTACCTCAAGAAATTGCATGGGCCAGTGATAATCGAAGAGTGTCTTTTAGGGGAAGAATTTACCATACAAGCATTTGTGGATGGGCACAGTCTATCTTCCGCCCCGGCGGTTCAAGATCACAAGCGCGCATATGAAGGGGATCTCGGTCCTAATACGGGTGGGATGGGCTCTTATACGGACAAATCATTTACTTTGCCCTTTATGAATGAATCAGACTTTGACAGTGCGATAAAAATTATGGAAGACACCATTAACGCGCTGAGATTAGAGGGGAGGAAATATAAAGGAATTCTGTATGGACAGTTCATGTTAACAAAATTGGGGCCAATGGTGGTAGAGTTTAACTGTAGGTTTGGTGACCCTGAAGCAATGAATGTGCTGCCATTACTGAAATCAGACTTTATTGAGCTTGTCGAGGGATCTGTAGACGAGAGCTTAAAAGCGGCTTCTTATGAACTGCGCGCCACCGTGTGTAAGTATGTGGTGCCGTCTGGGTATCCAGAGAGGCCAAAGCCTTCAGAGATACGCATTGACGAAGGATCGATGGACGCTTTGCTATTTTACGCGAGCGTAAACGAGGAAGGTGGCAAAATAACAACTACAACCTCGCGATCTCTTGCTGTTTTAGGCGTCGCTGATACGATAAAAGATGCCGAGCACAAAGCTGAAAATGCGTTAAGCAAGATAACGGGCGACGTTTTTTCGCGGCATGACATAGGAACGGAAAGGCTCATAGAGAAACGTATTGCACATATGAAAGCGATTAGATCGTCTTAATCCCAAATGTGACTTTTTTGGAGATAAACGATGAACGGGTTAATTTCTATAAGCGATCTTACTCAAAAAGAAATTTATGATATTATTGGGCTTTCTTTGGAATTAAAAGAGAAGAGGCTGAAGAGGGAATTTTCTGATGACTTAAAGTACTGCAGTCTAGGAATGATATTTGAAAAGCCTTCAACAAGAACGAGAACTTCGTTCGAAGTCGCAATGACTCACTTTGGCGGACATTCGATCTACCTAAACTGGCATGATCTCCAGCTCGGACGAGGTGAGACTATAGCTGACACAGCTCGCGTTCTCTCGGGATATGTTAATGCGATAGTCATACGAGCAAACCACCACTCTTCCATATTAGAGTTACAAAAGAACGCATTCATCCCCGTAATAAATGCGCTGTCTAATCTTGAACATCCCTGTCAATCACTTGCGGATCTCATGACGATCTACGAGAAGAAGGGCAAATTGACGGGTAAAAAGTTCGCGTGGATAGGAGACGGCAATAATGTATGCAATTCATCCATACTTGCCTGCGGGATCATGAACATGAACATTGACGTAGCGTGTCCTCGCGGCTATGAACCCAACAAAAAGATCGTTGAAACGGCCAGTAAAATGTGCACGGTAAGGGTACTGCACGACCCCACAACAGCGGCTGAAAATGCAGATGTGCTTTATACAGACACGTGGGTTTCTATGGGCGATGAAGACACTTATGCGCAGCGTATGGACGATTTCTCTAACTTCTGTATTGACGAAAGACTTGTTGAAGCTGCTAAGAACGACGTTATTGTGTTACATTGTCTTCCAGCTCATAGGGGACAAGAAATAACCAGCGAAGTGATGGACAGCGAGCATTCTGCTATATTTGACCAAGCAGAAAATAGATTGCATACCCAAAAGGCCCTGCTTTTGAAATTACTCAAATGACAGGCACCTTACTACCACCACACACTTTTCTTCCCTAATTTGAATCCAAGGTAGTTAGCAAATAAATGAATGGGCGCAGTTAACACAATTATGGCAACAATGACGGGAGGCACAAAATTTGAAGTGAACCAGCTCGGGAAGAACACGTAAGTGAGCAGCAAAGCACCTGCAACAAAATCATATTGATCTGCTATTGGAAAACTGGCACCCCTTTTAAACCCGAGTCGCCGTTTAAAAAAGCTTTTTAGAACGTCTCCAAGTAACGCCCCAAATGATAGCGTTATTACAACGACTATTGGCTCGAATAACGGAAAATCAAGTGATGCATATACTCGTATAGCTTGCTGAATAATGCCAACTGTCATTCCAGCCGTGGTACCGCCAATAAAACCTCTGAATGTCTTCCCTGGCCCCAATACCCTCCTGCCATCTATAAAGTCTTTTCCAAGGTCAATAGGGAGAGTTCCAGCAAAGAGAACCGCACTAGAATTGGCGACGTAAGCAGGAAGCATTAGCCATAACGCATCAGCAATAAGAGATAACATCTAATTGGGAAAGTTGCCAATGGCTTATTAAATTTACCTTTTTTAGACTCAGCTTAGGAGACGAGAACAGGTAAGCAGTTGCGTAATCAAGCATTAACGACTTTGTAGGTCAACTGCGAAGGAAAACGCCATACCAAAAATAATAATAAGGATATAACAGATACTTAAAAAGTGAACTGGAGATCTGCATGCCAATTTATGAAAAGCCCGTAGAATTGCCAAAGCACACTTCCTCTTTGTGCCCTGACTGTCTAAAAGCCATAGATGCAACTGTTTACGAGAAGGGCAAAGAAGTTTGGATGATAAAGAAATGCCCGGACCACGGAACATTCGATGAACTTTACTGGTCCAGTGCTGCTATGTATCGCAAGGCCGAGCGTTATTCCTATGTTGGTAAGGGGGTCTACAATCCTCAGTTAAAACTACAAAAGGAGTGTCCTTTTGAATGTGGGCTCTGCGACGTTCATGCTAGTGCAACTTGCCTCGCAAATATCGATGTGACCAATCGATGCAACTTACGGTGTGAATGGTGTTTTGCGAATGCCCATTCGAAAGGCTACGTTTATGAGCCGACAATTGAGCAGCTAAGAGACATGTTGATGACCTTACGGAGCGAAAGACCGACGCCAACGCTTGCTGTTCAGTTCTCAGGAGGGGAGCCAACTTTAAGAGAAGACCTCGCTGATATCATTAAGATGGCGGCTGAAATGGGCTTCAAACAGACTCAGATAGCTACAAACGGCATAAAACTCGCTAAAGATCATGAACTTGCACAGAGGCTCAGAAGCGCCGGATTGAATACCGTATATCTCCAATTCAACGGAATTTCAAAAGAAACTGATAGGCTTGTAGATGTTAAAAAGAGAGCTGTAGACAATTGTAGGAAGGCTGGGCAAGGGGTTGTATTAGTCCCGACGGTTGGCAAAGGTTTGAATGATCACGAAATTGGGGGGATTATCCAATACGCAATTCAAAATTGCGACATAATAAGAGGTATTAACTTCCAGCCTATGGCGTTCACTGGCGCTGCAAATGAAATGACGCAAGACGAAAGGAATTCTACAAGATTTACTCTCCCTGACCTCGCGTATTGTATAGAAACTCAGACTAGTGGTCGAATAAAGGCCGATGACTTCTATCCAGTTCCTTGTGTTGTATCGATTTCAAAGATCGTCGAAGCTTACACCGGAACTGACCAGATAGAATTCAGCTCTCACCCACACTGCGGCTTTGCCACTTATTTATTCATAGAAGATGGAGCGATAATTCCGATAAATCGATTTGTAGATGTAGAAAAATTTTTTGCGCTCATGGAAAAGCTTACTGAAAAAATTAACAAAGGCGGGATATTGAGCAAACCCTCGGCTCTGATGAGTGCATTATTAGCGCTAAATTCAATAGTAGATGATGAGAAGCAACCTAAGAGCTTTCAGTTTAAAAAGATGATTAGACAAGTGCTTTTAAAGCACGATTACAAATCTCTTGGAGCATATCACTGGGAGTCATTATTCATCGGCGGAATGCACTTCATGGATTCTTTTAATTATGATATTGAACGGGTTAAGAGATGTGTCATACATTACGCTGTCCCAGGGGGGTTAATTATTCCGTTTTGTGCGTATAACAGTGGCCCCAATTATAGAGAAGCAGTGGAGAAGAAATACAGCATACCTCTCGAAGAATGGGAGCGTAAAAAGGGCAAAGTAGAATTATACGAAATAGAATGAAAGTAGTAGCCCGGCACGGATTCGAACCGTGGTCGTGAGATCCAGAGTCTCACATGATTGA